>NZ_LFVW01000276.1:0-14446 GCF_001182915.1 Kitasatospora sp. MY 5-36 | reverse complement strand
ACCAGAACGATCCCACGAAGAAAGGTATGGAAGGCCATGCGTCGAATCGCGGCTCTGGGGGCGGGTGCGAGACTGCTGGTGGCCGCCGGTGTGATGGCGGCGCCGACCGCCTCGGCGACCTCGTACTGCAGCACCACCCAGGGGACGAACTGGGGCTCGGTGAGCTGCCAGACCACCGCCACGAAGAACCACTGGCAGCTGGTGCTGGTCTGCAACAACGACAACGTCAAGGGCAACCAGACGACCGTCAACGGCCTCTGGCACATGGGCAACGGCAGCGACACCCTCTACTGCCCGACCGGCTACAGCACGGCGTACACCAAGGTCAACAACGACAACTGACCCTCCGGCCCCGGGAGTCGGCCCCCGCCGAATCGCGGCGGGGGCCGACTCCTTGGGGAAGACCGGTCATGGCAGGACCCGGACGAGCGGGCCCGAAGTCTTCGGGTGCGTGAAAGCGGGCCGGAGCGCCTCCCCGGGGCTCGGTCGCCCCGGGGAGGCTGAGCGGGCAGCGTCCGTCACCGGTTGCGGCGGCGTGCCTCGTTCAGGGCCTCGGTCGCCCGAAGAACCTCCCTGGCGGCTTCCTTGATTTCCTGCGAGGCTTCCTTGAGTTCCCAGGACTGGCCTTCCAGGTTCCCCAGCTTGTTCGCGGCGCTCGCCAGCATGCTCGCGATGCTCTCCAGGCCCCGCAGCCGTTGGGCGGCCGCCGCGAGCGCCGCCGCGTTGCCTTCCAGGCCCTTCAGCCCGTCTGCGGCATCCGCCAGGGTGCAAGCGCTGTCCTCCAAACCCTTCAGGTCGCGTGCCGCCCGGCTGAGCGTGTTGGCGTTGTCCTCCAGCCCGCGCAGCGAGCGGGCGGCATCCTGCAGGAGCATGGCAGTGTCTTCGGAAACGCCGCCGCGGTGGTTGCGCAGCTCCGCGAACTCGGAGGTGGCCAGCTTGAGGACGGAGGCGAGTTCTGGGGCCGACTTCGCGAACTCGTCGAGGGCCGGGCCGAGGCGTTCGGCGAACTCGGCCTGGGCCTCACGGATGAGCTCGCCGAGGTCGGCCTTGGTGAGGTCCCCGAGCCCTTCGAGCGCGTCGACCCCGTCGGCCTCGCGAGCCTTCTTCCAGTCGAGAAGCAACTCGACCGAGAACGCCCCGCTGCGAGGGCCGTCGATCACCTTGTGGTGGACGGTGCAGAGCAGGATCAGGTTGGAGAAATGGTTGCGCTCGGCTTCCGACCAGGTGGGCTCGGCGCGGGGGCCGTTGTCCTCCAGTGCACGGATGTGGGCGATCTGAAGGTTCTGGATGGGATCGCCCTCGACCATACGGACGGTGGGCTCCTTGCATTCGGGCCAGTAGCAGCCGCCGCGGGCCAGGGTGAGGAGCCCGGCGACGGTGCCGCTGCTGTAGTTGCGGCGTGGCTTCTTCGGCGAAGTCATGTTCTTCTCCTATCGATTGACTGTGTCTCGGTAACCGTAGGAGTCACCACTGACACTCAAAGTGTCCATGGCGTCACGCTTGGTGCCCGGCTGAGTGGTTGTCACACGAAACCGGTGTCCGCACGGGTGCGCCGGCCGGTGCCGTCGGAGCGGGCCGTTCGGCGAGCCGGGAGCCGGAAGCATCCCCGGCTCCACTCCGACCGGCCGCGATGCTGCACAGGAAGTCGGTGAGGTCGACTTCCTGTGCGGGAGTCAGGGGCGGGGTGGTGTTGGCGGTGTGGGTGCGGGCATGGCGAAGCGGCCGCGTGGATGTCGGCTGCCGACAGCGGCAGGTCGGCGGTGTTCACGGTCGGTACCCGTTCGCCCGGGCAGCGGCGAGCATGGTCTGGATCAGGGTGTCGTAGCTGATCCCGGCGGCTGCGGCCATGGTGGCGAGGTTGCCGTGGGTGGAGAGTCCGGGGAGCGTGTTGATCTCCAGCCAGTGGACCTCGCCGTCGGGGGTGACGAGGAAGTCCGAGCGCGAGTGGCCCGAGCAGTGCAGCACCTGGTGGGCGCGGACGGCCGCGCGGGAGATGGTGGCGAGGGCGGCGTCCGGGAGTTGGGCGGGGCAGCGGTAGCGGTGGCCGGCGGGGTCGCGCTTGGCCTTGTGGTCGTAGAACTCGGCGGTGGTGGGGACGGTCTCCAGCGGCGGGAGCACGACCAGGGCGCCGTCCTTCTCCAGGGCGCCGCAGGTTACGGCGCTGCCTTCCTTGAACGGTTCGACGAACCACTCGCCGCCGCGGGTGTCGTGGGTGAGCGTGGCGGTGAGCGAGTTGAGGTCCCTGAAGACGCGCATGCCGATCGATCCGCCCTCCGAGGTGGGCTTGAGGATGACCGGCAGGCCCAGCTCCTCCACGCACGCCCGGGCGGTTTCCTCGGGGTCGTCGTGGCCCCGGAGCGGGATGTGCGGCAGCACGGTGACGCCGCCGGCGAGGACGAGGGTCTTGGCGGTGGGCTTGTGCATCGCCATCGCGCTGGCCAGGACCCCGGAGCCCGTGTAGGGGACGCCGAGGCTGTCCAGGAGGCCCTGGAGCTTGCCGTCCTCGGCCCATTGGCCGGCGAGGGCGAGGAACGCGACGTCGGCTTCGCGGACGCGGTCGGCGAAGTCCTCGTCGGTGGGGTCGAGGACGAAGTGCGGCAGGCCCTGGCGGGCCAGGGACTCACGTACGGCCTCGCCGGAGATCAGCGAGCGGTCGCGTTCGCCGGAGCGGCCGCCGGTGACGAGGGCGATACGACGTTCAGCTGCAGACATGCTCATCTTCCTTTTGTCACAGTCTGGTTCGGAATGCGCCGGATGACGGGAGGGGCGTCGGGGAGCCGCTAGCGTCGAGGGCAGGCCGCCCCGGGACGAGCGGGCGGGTGCGTCGACGGATCGGAGCCACCGTGGTCCCCATGACCCTGCAAGAGATCGCCGAGGCTGTCGGGGGCGCTCCGCACGACGCCCCCGATCCGGGTGCCGTGGTGGACCGGCCCGGGGTGATCGACTCGCGGCTGGTCGAGCCGGGGGCGCTGTTCATCGCGCTGCCGGGCGAGCACACGGACGGGCACCGGTTCGCCGAGGCCGCCGTCCGCGCCGGGGCGACGGCGGTGCTGGCGGCCCGGCCGGTCGGGGTGCCGGCGATCGTGGTGCCGGACGTCCAGGACGCGATGGGCGCGCTGGCCCGCGCGGTGCTGGACCGGCTGAAGGCGCCGACGGTGATCGGGCTGACCGGCTCGGCCGGGAAGACCAGCACCAAGGACCTGCTGGCCCAGGTGCTGGAGACCATGGACACCACCGTGGCCACGCCGCTGTCGTTCAACGGCGAGATCGGCCTGCCGCTGACCGTCTTCCGGGCGGACGAGAGCACCCGCCTGCTGGTGCTGGAGATGGGCTCGCGCGGCGCCGGGCACATCAAGTACCTGACGGGGATCGTCCCGCCGAAGGTCGGCCTGGTGCTGAACGTCGGGACCGCGCACGTGGGCGAGTTCGGCGGCGGGAAGGAGTCGATCGCCGTCGCGAAGGGCGAACTCGTCGAGGCCTTGCCCGTCGACGGCTTGGCGGTGCTGAACGCCGACGACCCGTACGTCATGTCGATGGCGCCGCGTACGGTCGCGCCGGTCCTGACGTTCGGGGCGCGGGCCGGGGACGTGCGGGCCGTCGACATCGAGCTGGACGGAGCGGGCCGGCCCTCGTTCACCCTCACGTACAGGGGCGAGAGCGCCCCGGTGAAGCTGGGGCTGTACGGCGCCCACCACGTGTCCAACGCGACGGCCGCCGCCGCGGTGGCGATCGGGCTGGGTGCGAGCGTGCGGCAGGCGGCGGAGGCGCTGACCGGTGCCCGGCAGCTGACGCCGGGCCGGATGGACGTCACCGAGCGGCCGGACGGCGTGACGGTGATCAACGACGCGTTCAACGCGAACCCCGAATCGATGGCCGTGGCCTTGTCCGCGCTCACCGCCATGGCCGGCGGCGGACGCAGGACGGTGGCGGTGCTGGGCGAGATGCGGGAGTTGGGCGAGGAGTCCGACGCCCACCACGCGGAGCTGGGCCGCATGGTGGCCCGGAACGGTGTCACGGACCTGATCGCGGTCGGCGGCGCGGAGGCCGCCCTGGTTCACGCGAGCGCGGTCGACGGCGGAGTGACGGCGACGCTGGTCCCGGACCGCGACGCCGCCCTCGACCTGCTGCTGACCTACCTCAAGCCCGGAGACGTGGTGCTGGTGAAGGGCTCCCACAGCGTCGGGCTTGAGGACGCCGCGATGCGGCTCGCCAAACCCGACGCCATGGGACTCACCGGCTGACTACGCGGCCCGGACCGTCGCCGGGGCCTCGGCCAGCCGCAGCAGGACCGCCCTGCCGACGCGGCCGGCGGTCCCGGTGCCCATCGTCACCACCAGGTCGCCGGGCCCGGCCAGCTCGGCGACCACATCCGCCGCATCGCGCCCGTCACCCGCGGTGTGGGCCCGGCCGCCGCAGGCGACGACCTGCGCGGCCACCGGCGCGGTGCTGACCCCGGTGAGCGGGGACTCGACCGAAGCGTGCACGTCCAGGAGGACGACCTCGTCGGCCGCCGCGAGCCGACGCCCCATCTCCTCGCCGAGGGCGGCGGTACGGGTCCAGCCGGTGGGCTCGAACACCGCGATCACCCGGCCCTCGGTGAGCATCCGGGCGGTGGCCAGGTCGGCGGTGATCTCACTCGGGTGGTGGGCGTAGGAGTCCAGCACCGTCACCCCGGCGTGGGTGCCGGTGGTGGTGAGCCTGCGCTTGATGCCCTGGAAGGCGTTGATGCCGGCCACCAGGTCGGCGGGTTCGGTGCCGAGCACCCGGCCGGTAGCGAACGCGGCGGCGGCGTTCAGCGCGTTGTGCCGCCCGGGGACGGCCACGGTGAACTCGTGCCACGACCCGTCCGTGTCCTGCACGGTGACGTGGCTGGCGGCCCCGTCCCACAGCACGCGCAGCACCCGCACGTCGGCGTCCTTGGCCTCGCCGACCGTGACCACGCGCGGGCCGGGCGCCGCCTGCAGGCGCTCGATCAGCAGCCGGGCGCCCGGGTCGTCGGAGGAGACGACCAGGATGGAGCTGTTGCGGGCCAGTCGCTCGAAGACGTCCAGGACGTCGTTCAGGTCGACGTACTGCTCGGGGTGGTCGTCGTCCACGTTCAGGACGACGGCGACCTGCGGGTGGTAGCGGCCGGCGGTGCGGTCGCTCTCGTCCGCCTCGGCGACCAGGAGGCCGCCGAAGCCCTGGTGGGCGTTGGGGTGGTCGACCGGGGTGCCGCCGATGGCGTACGAGGGGTCGAGGTGGGCCAGGGCGGCGCTGAGGATGCCGGTGGTCATGGTCTTGCCGTGGGTGCCTGCCACGGCGACGGACTGCTCGGCGGCGGCGATCACGCGGGCCAGCACGTCCGAGCGGTGCACCACCGGGATGCCGGAGCGGCGGGCAGCGGCGACCTCGGGGTTGCCCGGGGTCACCGCGCTGGACCACACGAGGGCGGTGGCGTCGGCGGGGAGGTTGCCGGCGGTGTGGCCGATGGCGACCGAGGCACCGGCGTCCTCCAGCTCGCGCAGGGCGGTGGTGTCGTCGGTGTCGGAGCCGGACACCCGGCTACCGCTTTCCAGCAGGAGGCGAGCGAGGGCCGACATGCCGGCGCCGCCGACGCCCACGAAGTGCGGGTGGGTCAACTCGATGGGGCCGTCGTGGACGGGGACGATCACGTTCCTGGTTTCCATGCTGTGCGCTCCAGTTCGGAGTCCAGCCCGTGAAGGGCGATGAGTGGAAGGGCGCTGCGCGCAGGTGCCGCCGTCCCGCGCCGAGTCGGCCGCCGGGTGAGCACCGAGTCGGGCCGAATCGAAGTCGTCGTGCACGATGACGCCGAGGACCGCGCCGGCCGGATCGCGATGCTGACCTCGGTGGCGGGACGGGGCTCGTACACGGCCAACCCCTCTCGGCAGAACGGAAGGTGGGCGGTTGGTACTGGTCAGGCGCTTGAAGTGCGGGCCCGATGGGGCAATGACAACCGGAGGCAGGACCGTGACGGGATGGTGAGCTAAGGTCACTCACGGTTCATTCATCACTCACTGGGGGCGGAGCGGATGGAACCGACGGCCAGCCACGACGCGGTCGACCAGGCCATGGAGGCGTTCGCCGCCGAAGTCGCCCACTGGCGCGAGGTGCGCGGCCTCTCCAAACGCGCGCTGGCCGGGAAGATGGGCTTCGACCCCTCGTACGTCAGCCACGTGGAGTCCGGCCGCCACAAGCCGACCGAGGAGTTCGCCCGCCTCGCCGACGAGACCCTCAATGCCGGGAAAGCCGTTTGGCGGCGCTGGCTCGACTACGACGCAGCCCGCTCCCGAAGCCGCACCCCGACCGCCCCGCCGACACCTCGCCGAGCCGATCAGCCCTACGCCTCCGGGGCCGCGATCGTGGTCGAACATGACGAGGCCGCACTCCAATTCGACGGCTCCACCTACCGGTTGACCATGCGCCGCCGCCTACGGAACACGGGCGCCGAGCCCATCACCCGCTACCTCATCCGCATCGCCGTCGACCGCTACCCCGGCGAACCCGAGCGCTCCAACGCCCACTACCGTGGGCACCCACTGACCTGGGACGAACTGGCGCTCAGCGCCTCGTGCCAGGGCGAGGACATGCGGTGGCAGGCCAAGCACGACCGCGACGCCTTCAAGGAGGTCTGGCTCCTGTTCGACAACGAGCACGGCCGCTTCCCGCTCTACCCGGGCGACGCGACCTGGATCGAGTACGCCTACAGCGTCGGCGCCGACAAGTGGGGCCACTGGTTCCAGCGCGCCGTCCGCCTGCCCACCGAACACCTCGCCGTCCGCCTCGACTTCCCCAGCGCCCTCGACCCGGTCGTGTGGGGCACCGAGACCTCCATGACCGCCGAGGCCGTTCCCCTGCGCACCGCCGTCAGCCGCCATGACGACGGCGAGCGCCGGCACTTCGCCTGGGCCACAGACGACCCACCGCTGCACGCCCGCTTCCGCCTCGAATGGCGCTTCCGCGCCACCGCCGACAACCAGCAACAGACCAAGGAGACCAGGTGATCGAGGTGCGGCCAAGCCAGCAGATGCAGTCCCTCGGCGTGATCCAGCAAGGCCCCCCCATCCTCAACCACCCCGCCCAGCCCTTCGACCTACCGGCCGAACGCACCGCCGCCCAGGACGTCATCGACGAACTGTTCACCGCCGTCGACCGCATCGGCCGCGTCCACTCCTTCGCCAAGGGCATGGGGCTCGCCGCCCCACAGATCGGCATCCCCCGCGCCGCCGCCCTCGTCCTTCCCCCGACCGCCGACGCCGACCCGATCATCCTGCTCAACCCCAAGGTCACCGCCGTCTCCGACGAGACCGACGAACAGTACGAGGGCTGCCTCAGCTTCTTCGACGTCCGCGGCATGGTCCCCCGCCCGCTGCGCATGGACGTCGCCGCCGCCACCCTCGACGGTGCCATCACCACAGCCACCTACGAGTTCGGCCTCGCCCGCCTCATCGCCCACGAGATCGACCACCTCGACGGCCTCCTCTACACCGACCGCATGCGCCCCGATGTCCACCCGATTCCGGTCGAGGAGTACCGGGGAACCGGCTCAACCTGGGCCTACTGACCAATGCCGCTGCAGCGCCCCGGGCTGCGTCACGGCCTGCCGGTCGGAAGAGTGGCAGCGTACCCCTTCGAGCCGGGGGGCGAGGAGGCGCCTGTGTCTCGGGGCCTGTCGGAGCCTTGGTATAGCTGGTTCGGTGGAGCTCTCCAGTCTGACGGCGAATTCACGCCAGCCTGAGCTCGCCGTTCGGTCGTGGTTGGGGACGCGCTAGTCGAACAGCATCCGCCTGGCGCCCATCGAAGACTGTGCGAGTGTCGGGAAGTGTGCCGTGTGCAGGATTCGAACGAGTGCGGGCCGCCCACTCGGCACGCTGGAGCCTCCAAGGACGGGATCCAGTCGATGTGCACGTTCCGCTTGTGTGATGTCACGCTCCGTTCGCATTCTTTCGGGATGTGGCCCATCGTCTCGGGCCGGATGAGAGGTGAGCGATGAGTGCTGCCGAGATCGACATGATGGACCTGGCGACGCGTGCGTCCGAGGCGCTGGCTGCGGAGGTGGCTCGATCCGGGTGGGGCTTGGTCCGGGAAAAGATCGCCCGTTTCCTGCGACGTGATGAACCAGCGGTGGTGGAGCGGCAGTTGGCAGAACTGGACGTCGCCGGCGAGAGATGCGGCCCGAACGGTGACGGGGACCCGGAGGCGCTGAGGGCGCAGTGCTTCTGGCAACTTGGAATGTATCTGCAGCGTAACCCCGACGCGGTTGAAGAGCTGGAGCAACTGCTTACTGACCTGGGAGTTGGGGGCAGGGCTGCGGGCGCGGTGATGAACGCGAACGGGAACACCAACAGCGTGGTCATTCAGGCTGGTGGCAACGTGAGTACGGGGAAGGGCTCCATCACCGCTTCCACGCGGCCCAGGAGGTAACAGTGGAGCGGCTGATGGAGGAGCCCGGCCTTGAGTCCTTCGGGGGCCAACGAGCTGATGGCAATCACCGGTCGGTGGTCGTCCAGGCCCAGGCTGCCGACGGGGCCAACGCGGTCGCCGTGGTCAACATCCATGAGAAGGAACTGCTGCCCGTCCACTCCGTCGAGCCATCGGTGATCTCGGTGGTGCGGCAGGCATGGGTCAGGATCGATCGCGATGGTGAAGAGGTCCTCGCCGCAGAAGCCGTCCGTGACGTGCTCCTTCGTGGAGGCGGGCTGGCAGTTGTGGCCGGCGACGAAGGCACTGGCCGTTATGCCACCGCTGTCCGGGCCCTGACCATGATGGACAAGCCTCGTCGGAGCGAGGGCAGGCCCTCGCTGGAGCTTTGGCAGATCACGCCGGACTGGGACCCGCCGGACAGCAGCCTGCTCCCGATCGGGGAGAACTGCGGATATCTCTTGAACGTCTCCGCCGAGATCGCCGACTGGTCGAAGGAGATGCCGTCGAAGCTGAGCGGCCACGGCCGTCGGCTCGCGGAGATCGGATCCTGCCTGATCGTGATCGCCGGCCGCGACGGCTGGCCTACCATGGGACATGAAGCGGCCGCCGTAGTCCAGGCTCGACCGCCCGCACCCCGACACCTGGTCAGCTCGCACCTCAGCTTGTTTCACCGTCGTACGGAACTCGTCGAGCGGCTGCAGTCCGGATACGAGCCCAAGGAGAACCAGCAGGACCTTGCCCAGCTGGTGACTGACGGCATGCACCCGGCAGATGCCGCCGAACTCGCCCGGCTGCTCGCAGGCGCAGCCGACAGCGAGCAGGAGCTCGCAGCGGCAGTCGAACGGTTCACCGGATGGCGCGACTACGTCACCGGGTTCTTCGGGCGGACCGTCGAACGACCGGAGGAGCGCGCCCTGCTCCTGGCAGCGGTGCTCTTGGAAGGGGCCAGCCCCTCCCAAGTGCACCAAGCCGCCCGAGATCTACTCGGAGAGAAAGTCGACGACAGCGTGCGCAACGCCCTGTCGGGTCTGGATTTGGGAAGCCGTCTGCGTGACGCAGGAGCAAAGGTCAGCGACAATAAGGTGACCTTCACCCACCGGCCCGGCTACGGCTATGCGGTGCTCAGGCACATCTGGACCGAACTTGCCGACGCACAGAGCCACATCAGAAAGTGGATCGCGCGGATCACGGCCAAGGGAGAGATCGGGGCTGACCGGCTCGACACCATTGCCGAGCTGCTGGCGAAACTGGCAGCCGAGCACAATGACAGCACTGTCCTGCCCAGCCCGGCCACCCGGAGTGCTCCAGCGGCGCTCAGCCGTGGCGACGCCGCTGCCCGGATGCTCTCCTCCGCAGCGCAGCATCCGGTTCTCGGTGCGACGGTGCGCAAGCAACTGCGGGAGAACTGGGCGCAGAGCAAAGACCAAGAGGTCGCCAGAGTCGCCGCCCTGGTGTGCCAGGGCACGTTCGCCGCGAGATTTCCCGGTCAAGCTCTGGTACGCCTCCGGCACATCCTCGCTCGGGACGCTGACGATCAGGCCAACGGCGAGGCGGGAAGGGCGCTGCGCGCGTTGGTGAGCGAGCACGGCAAGCTGGCCTTGACCTGGGCAGCCGTCAATGACTGGATCGGACCACCGGACAGCAGCACACCCGGCAGGGCCAGCAGGTCACGCGCTGGCCGACGGGCCTTCCTCGCCCTGGCAGACCTGACCGCCGATCCGTACCCGACGGAGCTCCTGCTTGCCGCAGCGCGCCACGACGAGTCCGTCACTGACAAGATCGTCGCAGGATGGAATGACACCCTGCCAGACAAGGCCCTCGCTCATACCTGTGAGAGCACCCTCGCGGCCTGGGCCGAGGCCAGTATCGACGGCTCTCTGCCGGGCGAGCAGGTTCTCGACCTCGTGGAGCGGATTGTCAGCGGTCGCATCGGACTCGATCCGGTTGCGGCCATCGTCGTTGGCCGTGAGATCGATGCCGAGACGAAGGCCATGCGTGAGTTCCGCCGGCGGTTGATCAGCCGGCGCTTCCCGGCCGCCCGGCCGGAGCCATCGTGAGCCAGCCCGGCGCGACCCGTGCGCAGCGGCGGGCACTGCGGCGTGAGGTGACCGCGTTCCCTGCCGTCCTGCCCACCTGCTACCCGGACATCGCCTTCACTGCGGAGATCACTGCCACCGCGTACCCCGACCACCTGCCGGGATACGACAGACCGGCCCTCGCACGGCTCATCCGCACTTCGCTTCGTAGAGCGGCAGTGGATGCCGCCGCTCAGCTGGATCCGGCCGACCTGCCAGGTGCGAGGGATGCCCTGGCCGACCATCTGGCAGGTCCGCGTCCGTTGGCCGGATACCCGGATCACGTCCTGAGGGCCGAGGCCACCGTGGTTCTGGACCGCGCCGCCACCGAAGCTACTGCTGCAGTGATGCGCGCCCGCCAGAATCAGGGAGTGGAGGACGCCGTCTTCCTCCAGGCGGCCAGAGCTCGCGCCCTCGCGCTTGCCGACCCGGCGATCCTGGCCGCAGCTCTGACCATGCCCGACACGGGAACGTGGGCGGATCATCTCAAAGACTTCAAGTTGACCGATGAGGATTCCAGGACCCACTTCACCAAGGCTCTGGCCGGTCTGTCGCAGTTGCTCGCGACCGCCCGCAAACCGTCCACTGATCCGACCGATCTCCAAGTTCTGGAGATCTTGCGCACGTTCTTCTCCCGTTTCGACCAGCTGCATCAGCGGAGGCTGCTCGTCACCTTCACGTCCGACTACATGAGGACTGCCGGCCACGGCGACCTTGCGACCGAGCTTGAAGAGGCCCTCGACATCCACGACGGTGCCGAGTCGGCGGAGGAGGCCGACCGGCCGGAGCCGGCGAGATGAGAACCACCCTCCTGCGCTGGTTGCTCGCCCCACGGACTAGCTGGTGCGCCTGGCGCCTCACCCGGGCGGCCTCCGAGCAGATCGATTTCGATACCGCCTGGCGAGCTGCCCGGGTGCGATTGCACCGTGACGAGCTTGAGTTCCGAGCTCACGGGCACCGGTCGCCCGGGAAACCAGGAGGCCCAGTCGAGCGGTCGGCGACGCCACACAGCCTCGACTGACGGTTTCCGTCGACCCCGTGCGCGTGGCCTCGGAGCAACTGTTCATAGACGAGGCCGTGGAACTCGCTCATGAGCGGCGTTGCCGACTCATGCCGGCTCCTGGCCTGCCAGTGGGCGGCACGGATCAGGCGTGGTCGGCCGCGGAGTATGCGGCCCGGAACTCCTGGGTGGTCACGAAGGCCGAACCGCGTACCGCATGCGGCCGGCCGGTGGCGACGAGCTGCCAGGCCGCCTCGGCGGCGGCTCGCTGCTTGTCCAGCCGGTGCCGTTCGACGACGGTTGTGAACTCCTCGGGTATCTGTCGCTCATCGACGACACCAGCCAGCGCCATGTCGCCCGTGGGGCCCATGCCGTAGGTCTGCAGCTTTGACCAGCCAAGTTCGCGCGCTGCCTTGCGCATTGCCGATCGGATGAGGGGGACGCCGCCGAGTTCCTCGGCCTCCTGGGCGGTCAGGCGCAGCTCGTACGACCCGCCGTAGCCGCCGGCATCTGCCGGGCACGTGCGGCGCAGGAGGGGGATCAGGACAGCGACCAGCTTCTGGTGCAGCGGGTCATTCGTATAGGAAGCCATGTCGGGAGCGTAGCCGCGGCCTCTGACACGGCGAGTCTCGTCGGCGGTGGGTCGCGCTCGCCGGACGGAAGTCATACACGGCCGATAATGTCATGATTTGTAATATTTAAGAAAAGATCTTCCCAGGTGCAGGCGTGGGTGGTGGTGAGGGGGAGGGAGAGGGGGAGGACGGGCATCCGGGGGTCATGCCGGTCCGTTGACCAGTTGACAGGTGTGGCGTCAGGGCTGATCGGCAACAGGGGGCCGTCCGGGGACTTCCGGCTCGCTCTCCGGGCGAATCCCGCCCGGGTGCTCGCCATCGAAGTCCCCTGGGGCGCAGGCTGCTTCCGTGACCGCGTCGCACGGGCGCGGTGCGAGCGGAAGGACTCACATGACGAGCACGCGCGGCCGCATCGCCGCTCTGCTGGGCGCCGTCGCGGTGGTCGCCGGCACCACCCTGGCCACCCCCGCCACCCCCGCAGCCGCCACGGACAGGCCAGGCGGCGGGATCACCGGGCAGGCACCCTGCCCGGACGCGCCCGAGTTCACCTGCGGGACCCTCACCGTCCCGCTGGACCACAGCGGAGCCGTCCCCGGCACCCTCGACCTCGCCGTGGCCGTCGGCGGCAACACCAAGGCCCCCAAGGGCGACCTGCTGTTCCTCTCCGGCGGCCCCGGCCAGGCCAGCGTCCCGACGGTGAGGCAGATGGCGGGCAAGCTGGAGCCCGTCCTCAAGGACTACCGCCTGGTCATGTACGACCAGCGCGGCACCGGCCGGGGCGCGCTCCAGTGCCCCGGCCTCCAGGAGGACATGGGCTCCTCCGACCTCGCCGTGCCGCGCCGGCAGTCGATCGCCGACTGCGCCGCCGCCCTCGGACCGAACGCCCGCTTCTACAGCACCGCCGACACCGTCGCCGACATCGACCTGCTGCGCCGCGCCCTCGGCGCCCGGCGCCTCACCCTGGACGGCGTCTCGTACGGCACCATCGTCGCCGAGCGGTACGCGTTCGCCCACCCGTCCCGGGTGGCCCGCCTGGTGCTGGACTCGGTGGCGCCGCCAGGGGGTTTCGACCCCCTCGACCTGGCCGCGATGCCCGCGACCGCCCGGGTGCTGCGGGCCGCCTGCCAGGCGACCGGCTGCACCACCGACCCGGCCGCCGACCTCGCCGCCACCGTCCGCCGCTACGGCAACGGGGTGCAGGTCCTGAGCGCGCTCACCGGCTTCGAGTTCATCGACCCGGACTTCGGCGGGGTCCCGGAGGCGCTGCACGAGGCCGCCGCCGGGCAGCCCGCCAAGCTCCAGGACCTCTTCGACCTCGTCCACCAGGTGGTCGACGCCGCCCCGGCCGAGGAGTTGAGCCAGGGCCTGCACTCCGCCACCGTCTGCGCGGACGCGCGCTTCCCGTGGGGCAGCACCGACACCCCGGTCGAGGGCCGGGCGGCGGCGCTGGAGCGCACCCGGCAGCGGCTGACCGCCGAGCAGACCTGGCCGTACGACCCCGCGACGGCGACCGGGCTCGGCAGCCTCCTGGTCTGCCTGGACTGGCCGCGCGAGCCGGTGCCGCCGATCCCGCCGGCGCACCGCAAGCTGCCAGACGTGCCGGTGCTGCTGCTCGGCGGCGACCGCGACATCGCCACGCCGTACGAACTGCTCTACGAGCAGGCGAAGTTGGTGCACAGCCCGCAGATCGTGATCGTCCCCGGGGCGGCGCACTCGGTGCAGAACCGGGCGGCGAACCCGGCCGGACGGCAGGCGGTGTACGACTTCCTGCTGAAGTAGCCGAAGTAGCCGAAGCAGCCGGGGAACGGAAAGCCCGGGGCCCGGACCGCAGCCACCGCGGTCCGGGCCCCGTCGGCGTCCGCGGGCCACGCTACCTATGCCTCCGGACGCCGACGGTCCGACTAGGTCATCGACTAGGTCACCGGCGCCGGTTCCCCATGCAGTCGGATGACCGATGCGTCCTTTCTGCCCTCGCCGCCACAGTGGTGCTGCTCCGCGAACGAACGTCGGAGCGCCCCCTGGGCAGTTGAAGAGCAGAGGAGAGCATCATGATGAACCTGCGGCGACTGGCGACGAGGCTCGCGGTGGGTGCCGCCACGGTGGCCGGGGTGCTCGCCGCCACGACGACGACGGCGAGCGCCGACATCCTCACCTCGATCGAGACCGGTCCCGGCAAGTGCCCCGCCAACTGGGTGTGCCTGTGGAGCGAGAACAACTACATCGTGGGGAACCCGAAGGGCGGGGTCGACTACGGGGCCGTGGGCGCGAACGAGAACATCGCGGACCTGGGGAAGTTCAAGTTCGAGAGCAAGCTCTGGCGCTGGAAGGGCATGGCGGACGAGGCCTCCTCGGTCGTGAACAACACCGGGAGCAGC
>NZ_LFVW01000027.1:0-20739 GCF_001182915.1 Kitasatospora sp. MY 5-36 | reverse complement strand
CGGGGGAGTGGCGCGGGCCCGGGCTGTCCGGCCTCCCGGCCCGACGCGGCCGCCTCCTCGACGGGCGGCGGCGCCGCCCCGAGCGTCTCGATCCGTTCGAACGGCCCCGGCAGGCGCGGCCGGACGCGGACGGTGTCCCCGCCGGGGCCGCCCTTCGCGACCAGGCGGTCGAAGTAGTCAGGCATCTGCGCACAGCTCCAGGTAGTAGCGGCGCCGCAGCGGGCTGAGCGCCAGGACCTCCGGCTCGCTCCAGCCGTAGGCGGTGGCCAGCAGGTGGACGTCGAGCAGGGTCGCGCGGGCCCAGGCGTCCAGCTCCTCCCAGAGGTGGGAGGCGATGTCCAGTTCGGCGAGGGCCTGCCGGCCGCAGTCGGGGCAGCCGAGGTTCAGCCGGACGTCCGCGCAGGGGTCGGCCGCGGCGGCGGCCTCGGCCACCTGCCGCTGGACCGGCTCGGGGAGCCGCCGGGCGGGCACCGGCTCCCCGTCGTGCTCGGCGCTCAGGACGCACCGCTCCAGCAGGACGGTCCTGGCCTCGCCCGCGGGGGCCTGTTCGGCGGCGGCCAGGTCGCCGGTGGTGGGCAGCCGGAAGCCGACCCGCCAGCCGTCCGACTCCACCCGCAGCGGCCCGGCGGCCGGTCGACCGGCACCGACCACCTGTCCGGCGTCGAAGTCGAACTCCATCTCCTCGGCGCACCCCGGGCAGCCCACCCGTACGGTGAGCTGTTCGCCGAACAACTCGCCGCGCAGGCCGAACAGTTCGGCGTCCCGCTCGCCGACCGGTACGGCCAGCAGCTCCTCCGGCCCGGCGGCGGGCCGGGCGACGGCGTGCAGCAGCAGGGCCCGCCCGCTGCGGCCGGCCGCCACCCCGGCCTCCCAGGTGGCCAACAGGGCCGCCTCCCCCGCGAGTTCCATCGCGCTCAGGCCCCTCAGGCCGGCTGCTGGAACGAGGGCTCTTCCGGCTCGGGCGTCTCCTCGTCCCGTTCCCAGCCCTCGACCTCCAGCTTGAGGCTCTGGATGGCCACCGCGTTGGCGTTGGCGTCCAGTTCGCCCAGCACCTGGTACTCGCTCGGCCAGGCGCGGTACAGCTTGTGGGCGACCGCCACCTGGCCGGCCTCGTTGAGCACCTGGATCACCAGGTCCTTGCGGAAGTCCCGGAGCGAGACCTCCGCCCCGCGGCCCGCGCCGACCATCCAGACCTTGTTGGCCCAGCGGTCGAACTCCGGGTCGTGGGTGACCCCGCGCTCCAGGGTGACCGCCTCGAAGTCGGTGCGGCCCGGCGACTTGCGCGGCGCGCTCGGATCGCCCCCGCTGCGGTGCTTCACCACCTCGGTGGTGCGCTTGAGCGGGCTGATCTTGCTGATTCCGGCGACGACCCGTCCGTCCCAGACGACCAGGAACTTGAAGTTCTTGTACGGATCGAACCGGTGCGGATTGACGGTGAACTCGACCATGGAGATCCTAAACCTCGAACTGTCCGGCGAGTTGCTCGATTTTGACGATCACGAATTCCGCGGGCTTGAGCGGCGCGAACCCGACCACGACGTTCACCACGCCGCGGTTGACGTCGTCCTGGGTGGTGGTGTCCCGGTCGCACTTGACGAAGTAGGCCGAGCGCGCGGACGTGCCCTGGAACGCGCCCTGCTGGAACAGCGAGTGCAGGAACGTGCCCACGTTCAGCCGGATCTGCGCCCACAGCCGCTCGTCGTTGGGCTCGAACACGACCCACTTCGTGCCGCGGTAGAGGCTCTCCTCCAGCATCAGCGCGAGGCGCCGCACCGGCACGTACTTCCACTGCGAGCCGAGCACGTCGGCGCCGGCCAGGGTCCTGGCCCCCCACACCACGGGGCCCACCACGGGGAACGTCCGCAGGCAGTTCACCGCGAGCGGGTTCAGCAGGCCGTTCTCCCGGTCCGTCATCGGGACGGTCAGGGCGCGCACCCCGGGCAGGCCGGCCTCCGTGCCCGCCGGGGCCTTCCACACGCCCCGCTGGCCGTCGGTGCGCGCGATCACCCCGGCGACGGTGCCGGACGGCGGGAAGGCGCGCAGCCGCCCGGTGAGCGGGTCGACCAGCTCCAGGTGCGGGAAGTACAGCGCCGCGTGGTCGCCGCGCACCGAGTCGAAGGCGGACAGGCCGGCCCGGGCGGCGTCCAGCGTCGTCCACGCCTGCGGCGAGTCGACGATCAGGAACATCCGCTTCTCCACGCAGAGCGCCTGGGCGGCCGAGACCACCGTGACGGCGTCGTCCACGTCGGCGTAGCCGGCCAGTTCGGGCAGCACCAGCAGGTTGACGTCCTGCACGTCGCGCAGCGCCTGGATGCCGGTCTTGCCCGCCTCGCTGCCGATCAGGTCGGTCAGCCCGGGGGCCCCGCCGTCCTGGCCGCCGGCGAGGGCGAAGACCGGCGGGCTGACCGAGCCCTCCAGGCCGAGGTTGTTGGCCGCCTCGCCGAGGAAGCGGACCACGTCGGCCGGGTCGGTGGAGCCGGCGACGGCCTGGAGCTGCCGGCCGAACGCCGTCACCCGGGTGCCCGCGAAGACCCGCCTGCCCGGGGCGTCGGGCAGCGCGCGGAGCTTGCGTTCGAGCAGCAGGGCGAGCTCGGTGACGGTGGTCGGCGCGGCGCCGTCCACGGCCGGGTCGTAGATCCTGACCGTCCGCGTCACGTCGCCGATCTTCACCTGGACCTCGTGGGTGAGGTCGGGCAGGGTGGCCGCGAACGGCTTGGACACGGTGCCCACCGGGTCCGGCCGGCTCGCCGCCCGGACCTTCACCCGGACCACCGCCGAGCCGCTGTTCACCACCGTCTCGGCGAACCGGGGGCTGCCGTCCTGGACCGACAGGTCCGCGAAGGACTCCCGGACCGCGCCCGAGGTGTCGAACACCTGGAGGTTGAACGTGTCGCCGGGCGTGGGCGTCCGGTAGTCCACGGCGACCCGCAGCGTCCCGCCCCAGAGCCCCGGCTCGACGGCCGTGACGTCCAGGACCGGGGTCGCGGTGGAGGTCTGCGTCGAGGTGAGCGTGGCGGCCGCGGCGGCGCCGGTGCCGGCCGCCGCGACCCGGACGACGACCGCGACCGAGCCCCCGTTCAGGAAGAACTGCTGGACGGCGTAGCTGACCGGGCTCTGCGCCGCGAGTCCGCCGAAACGGCGCTCGAAGTCCGCGAAGCTGGTGAGGGTGACCGGCTGGTCGAGCGGGCCGCGCCGGGTGGCCCCGACGAAGGCGGTCACCGAGGTGCTCACCGCGGTGATGGTACGGACGCTGCTGGGAAGTTCTTCGATGTAGACGCCGGGGTAGGTCGGTATCGTCGGCAAATTCCCCCTCCGTTCACTTCGTGCATCAAGGGACCGATGGTGCCCGATGCAGTGGTGGCAGGCTCAGTTTCATAATCGGGTGACTATTCGTCAAGACCTGAACTGAGAAACTTAATTGTATTACTGCGCCTATTTCGTGGGGTTGCGGAGCAGGGAATTCCGCAACCCCGGGTCGGTCTCCCGTCCGGCCGGTCAGCCGCCTTCGGGCAGGTTCCGGTAGTCGGGGCGGGTGGTCGTCGGCGGCGTGGGCGGCTCGGTCGCCGTCGGTGCGGCCGGTGTGGTGGCCGCCGTGGTCGGCGTGGCCGCTACCGGCTTGGCGGCCGCCGGCGGGGTGGCCGCCGGCGGCTGGTAGGACGGCGGCCTGGCGGCCCCCAGGAACCAGCCCCAGGCCGCGCCGAACCGGTGCTCCAGGAAGCGGAACACCGCGTAGTAGGCCGTACCGAAGCCGGTGACCAGGGCGGAGGTGACGGAGGCGTTGTCCAGGTGGAGGCCGAGCCGCGCCGCCTGCACCGCCAGGAACGCCACGATGTAGGGCACACAGGTGCGCCACAGGGACAGGGCGATTTGGTACATCGATCCTCCTCGGACGACGTCGGCCGGTGACTGCGGAACAGCTGGCGACCACGGATCAGTTGGCGACCGCGGATCGGCCGGTGGCCGTGGATCAGCCGGTGGCCGTCGATCAGCCGGTGACCGTGAAGCCGTGCGCCTGGCCGAGCCGCGTCAGCGAGTCGATGCCGGGAATGCCGTCCGCCTGCTGCCCGCTGTACCCGTACCGGCGCTGCAGGGCGGCGTAGGCGTCGATGGTGCTGGTGCCGAACGAGCCGTCGACCCACTGCCCGTCGAGCAGCCCCTCGGCGCGGAGCGCCTGCTCCACCGTGTACACGTCGTCCGGGTACGTGGTGGCGCCCTGGGCCGCGTCCGGGTCCTGGCGGGCGGCCGCGACCACCCGGGACTTCGACACCTCGGCCAGCGGGACCGCCCCGCCCAGCAGCCGGCGCAGCGAGGCCTCGCCGGGCACGCCGTCCGCGTCCCCGCCCGAGTACCCCAGACTGCGCTGGTAGTCGGCGTAGTTGAGGGTGTCGGCGTCGGTCCAGTCCGGGCCGGGGCCCTGGGTGTAGTGCGAGCCGAAGTTCGCCGCCACCAGCGCCTCGCCGACGATGGTGACCTGCGGACCGTGCGCGCCGTAGCCGTACGACAGGCCGCCGACGCTGTTCTGGTAGCGGGCCGGCGTCGGGTCGGGCTGCGGCGCGGGCTGGGACGGCGGGGTGACCACCGTCCCGGACGGGCGCGGCGCACCGGACCGCACCCAGGCGTACAGCGCCGGGCCGGGGCAGTCGGTCGAGTAGCCGTCCTGGTGCCCCTTGATCTCCGGGCCCGCCGGGCCCTGCTGCTCGCAGTACTCGATCGCGTCCCGCAGCCCGTTGAGCTGCTCCGGGGTCGGCTCCGTCGACCCGGAGGAGCCGACCAGCCCGCACACCGCGTAGTGGGCCTCGTTGAGCGGGACGTCGCCGTTGGCGCTGTTGCGCCGGTTCAGGCCGCGGCCCTCGTACACGAAGCCGTGCTCGCAGACCACGAAGCTGTAGCCGATGTCCGACCAGCCGTCGTCGTTCATGTGCGAGGCCTGGAGGCGCCGCACGTAGGCCGGGCAGGTGTCGTGGGTGTCGAAGGCGTACCGGGTGCCCAGGTAGTGCACCTTCACCCCCGCGCGCGCACCGGCGTACGGGATCGAACCGTTGGGCTCGCGCCATGCCCGCGCGCCCCACTGGTCCCGGCTCACCAGCTGCAGCCCCGGCCAGTCGGGCACCGAGGGCGTGGGATTCGGCGTCGGCGTCGGCGCGGGCGTGTCGGGGGCCGGGGCCTGGCCGCTGCCGGCCCACGCCCTCAACTCGTCCAGCGAGCCGTTGAAGACGTCCGCGTCGAGCGGGTCGTCGCTGTACTGGTGGAAGCGCCAGGAGGCCTGGACGCGCGGCGAACCCGGGGACACGTAGTCCGCGATCCACAGGAAGTCGCCCGCGTTGTCGTCCGTCCGGAACCAGTAGTCCCGGTTGGTGTAGAGCCCGACCAGGTGGTCCGGGTAGCGCTGCTTGACCGCCGCCAGCCACTGGTTCTTCGCCGCGGTCGCGTCGCCGTCGGCGACGGACTGCCCGTACGGCTCGAAGTCCAGCACCAGCAGCTCGCCCGCGGGCACCTGCCCGACGACCCGGCAGAAGTGCTCGATCTCGCCGTCGACCGGGTTCTCCGCGTGCAGGAAGTGGTAGTGCCCGACCACCAGTCCCCGCCCCCGGGCGTCCGCCAGCTTGTCGGTGTACCCCGACTGACCGGTGCGGCCGCCCTCGGTGGCCTTGATGAAGACGAACTCCGCGTCCCCCGGAATGCCCGACTGGAAGTCGGAGACGTCATAACCCTTCGCGTATGCCATCAGGAAGCTCCCCCTTCGCGCCGATGGCAGCTACGGCCGACCCGCCCGGGCCCGAGCCCGGGACGCGACGCCGACCGGAGCGTCATGCCCACCTCACCGTACCCCCCGGTATGCGTCAACTCCCTTGAAATACAAGGGATCTGCGCACTTTCGCCGCATCCGGGAGTGGGCCGTTCCGGGCAATATGCCACTGGCACTGGAGGGTCGTACGCCCTGTCCTGCCCCGGTGTGCCGCCGAGGCCGCCGGGGCCGCCGGATCCGTCGGCCGGCTCCGATCGGGGTGCGCGGGGAGGGTGCGCGAGGAGTGCGCGCGCCCTCCTGAGGTCGTACAGGAATCAATGATTCCGGAAATGCTCGATCGCTCACCAAGCACCGGTCACCCCTTGTTGTGACCTTTACCACAGCTTGATGCGGCGGGGCGGATTCCCCTATCGGATTCCCGTGGCCGGATCGTTCCATGATGGCCTGATGTGACATGACCATTCGTCAAACATTGAAATCGAATGGCAATGTGGGCGCCGTCGTACCGACCCTTCTGCACCAGGTGTACTGATCGTGTACACGACGAAGAATGGCTGAACTGTGCGCATGACCCGTTCGGATCGCAACGACGCGACCACGCGGCCCCGCCTCGCCGGCGAAAAGCTCACCCTGGAGGAGTTCTCCGAGCTCGCCGGCCAGGTCGGGGGCTATCCCTATGTGAAAGTCGTACTCGACCGCGACGAGTCGGTGCTCCACTTCATCGACAGCGCCGACGGCACCCTCCACGTCCGCTACATCGCGTGCGAGATCCTCGGCATGTCGATCGACGAACTGGCGCGCGGACTCGATTCGTTCAATGACGACGTGTACCGGAATCCCGACCGTCGCTTCTATCTCGGCACCCTCGCCCGCCACACCCGCCGCGCCGCGGAAAACGGCGAGGCCGACACCTTCCTGTCCCTGGAAACCGTCGACGTCGACACCATGTCCCAGGACATGCTCCGGTTCTTCTACCACCGGGTGCGCGAGCACATCGACCCCTCGCTGCCGCTCGTCCTCAAGCCGGCCGGCCACGAGCAGGAGGGCTATCTCGCCCGCATACCGGAGACCGAGATACCGCGCGTCCTGTCCCACGAGCTCTACTCCGCGGCCTCCTACGTACCGCTGAACGCCGGGACCGCCCACGGTCGGCTGCGCGTGTTCGGCTCGGAGGAGGAGTACCGGGCCGACCCCGAGCCGCTGGAGTGGCACGACATCGTGGTGATGCCCCGGGTGCCCGAGGACATCCCCCGGGTCTCCGGCATCATCCACACCGAGCACACCACACCGCTCTCCCACATCAACGTGATGGCCGCCGGATGGCGCATCCCCAACGCCGTCGGCGTCGAAGCCGTCGAGCGCATCGACCGCGCCGGGCTGCACGACCGATGTTGGGTGCACTACCGCGTCGAAGCCGACGGCGGAGAGATCCTCCTCGAAGCCGCCCGGCCCGGCGACCGCGAGGAAGCCCCGCCGACCCCGCCGGCCGACCGCGTCGCCGTGGACCTGCCCGACCTCACGCCCACGCCGGTCACCCCGTTGTCCGCACTGCGCGAAGGGGACCACGTCCGGTTCGGCACCAAGGCCGCCAACCTCGGCGAACTCACCCACCTGCTCCAGCACGGCTCACCGCGCTGGCTCGGCTTCTACAGCGTGCCCCGGCCGCCCCGGGACAACCTGCTGCGCTACCTCGCCCGGCAACTCGGCCTCCCGGAGGACGCGGACACGGCCGAACTGGACGCCGCCGCGCAGCTCCTGGTGAAGGAGTACGCCCACGTGCCGCGCGGCATCGTGCTGCCGTTCTCCCTCCAGCAGCGCTTCCTCGACTCCTCGGCGGAGCTCCGCACCGCCGTCGACCGGCTGGACTCCGCCCTCCGGGACGGGACTTCGCTCCACGAGGGGAGGCGGATCGAGGAACGCATCGAGGAGCGCATCGAGGCCCTCTGCCTCGAAGCCCAGCGGCTGATCCGCGACACCCCGCTGCCCGACCCGATCCGCACCGAGATCGACCGGGCGATCGACCGGCACCTGTACGGCGCCCGCGTCCAGGTCGTCCGCAGCTCCTCCAACGCCGAGGACCTGGCCGGCTTCTCCGCCGCCGGACTCTACGAATCGGTGGCCGACGCCAGCGGCACGGACGCCGTCCTCGACGCGGTCCGCGAGGTCTGGGCCTCGCTGTTCTCACCCCGCGCGGTCCTGCTGCGCCGCCAGGCGGGCATCCCCCTGGACCACTGCCGGATGGCCGTGATCGTCCAGGAACAGGTCGGAGCCACCGTCGGCGGCGTCCTGGTCACCTGCAACCCGCTGAGCCCGCAGGACTTCCGCAACGTCTACCTCAACATCTCGCCGCGCTCCGTGACCGACGTGGTCTCCGGCCGGGGCGCCCCGCTCCAGTACCTGTGCAACACCATGGAAGGCGGCAGCCGCACCGTCTCGCTCGGCACCGCCGCCACCGACCTGGACGCCGGGACCAAGGACCTCGTACGCCGACTGGCCCTGATCAGCAGGCTGTTGCAGTCGCACTTCTCGCCCGACGAGACGTACGCAACCCCGGTCGACATCGAGTGGGCGATCGAGGGCGACCAGATCAGCCTGCTGCAGCTGCGGCCCTTCCACACCGCCGGCTGACATCGTCGGCTGATATCGCCGGAACACCGCACGGGCCCGCGCACGAGCGCGCCCGTGTGCCCCTCCGCGCCCTTTCCCGTGGCCGCCCACGAGTGAACTTCCCTCAGGAGCAAGTACGTTGAACCGGATTCTGTACGTCTACGTCAAGGGCGGCGCCCCGCTGGAGTACGCCTTCCCGCGCATCGCCGCCTGCGGGGAGCTGCACGTCCTCGCACTGGCGCCGCTGCCCGCGTCCGGGGAGGACGTGTGGCGGCCCAGCTGCACCAGCATCGAGCTGGTGCCCGAGGCGCCGCGCGGGGACGACCTGGTCGAGCTGATCGTCGAGTACGCGAAGGCCATCGGAGCCGACGCGGTGCTGACCCTCTCGGAGTTCGCGGTCCTGGCCGTCGCCCAGGCCGCGATCCGCCTCAACCTGGCCGGCCCCGGCGAGGGGATCGTCCGCGCCAGGGACAAGCGGCTGATGCGCGAGGCCTGGGCCGCCGCCGGGGTCCCGATACCCGCGTTCCGCCGGGTCGACAGCCTCGCCGACCTGGACACCGCGCTGGCCGAGTTCACACCCCCGCTGCTGCTCAAGCCGGCCTGGGGCGCCGGGTCGGTCGCCCAGATCGTGCTGGACAAGCCCGAGGACGCCGCCCCGGCGTGGGCCGAGATCGAGCGCGGACTCCAGGCCGGAAGCCGGGTCGGCATGAACGAGCTGTACGCCGCCGCCACCGACCACGACCGCCTCGTCGAGGAGATCGCCCAGGGCTCCACCGAGGGCTGGTACGAGGAGCCCGGCTACGGCGACTACGTCAGCGTGGAGGGGATCGTCGCGGACGGCGTCTACCGCCCCCTGGCCATCACCGCCAAGCTGCCGACCGTACCGTCCTTCGTCGAGGTGGCCAGTACCTCGCCCTCCGTCATGACGGTGCCGGTCCAGCGCCGGATCGAGGAGGTCTCCCGACAGGCCGTCGACGCGCTCGGGCTGGAGAACTGCGGCACCCACACCGAGCTGAAGCTGATGAAGGACGGCGAACTGGTCGTCATCGAGACCGCGGCCAGGTTCGGCGGCCTGCTCACCACCAGGCAGGTCCACGAGGTCTTCGGACTCGACCCGATCGGCATGCTGGTCCGCCAACTGCTCGGCGAGCGCGTCGACTACCCCGAGGCCATGCCCACCACCGGTACCCGGGCCGCCGCGTCACTGGCCGTCGTCCCGGCCGACGCCTCGGGCGTGCCCTGGCAGAGCACCCCGCTCTGGAACCCGCAGGCCGTCGAATGGCAGAGCCTGCTCTCCCCGGGCAGCACCATCGAAGCCGTCCCCGCCTTCGCGATGCCCGCCGGCCGGCCCGTCCCCGCCTTCGACCCGTCCGCCGGCTCGCGCAACTGGCTCGGGGTCTACCTGCTCAGCGCCGTCGACGCCGCCACCCTGCAGCGCGACTGCAACGCCGTGCTGAACGGCATGGAAGCCGCCCTGCACCGGGCCGCCTCCTGACGCCCCTCCTGTTTTTCCTCCCTCCTCCCTCCGCCTCCCTTCCCTTCCCTTCCCTTCCACCGAGGTTCCATCATGCGTGTACTGTTCGCCGGCGCACCCGGCCTGGGCCACCTCTTCCCGCTGGTCCCACTGGCCAGGGCGATGCGCGAGCTCGGCCACGAGGTCGCGGTGGCCTCGATGGACGGCGGCGAAGGGGTCGCCGCGTCCGGGCTGCCGTACCTGCCCATCGCGCCCGGGGTCGACTGGCGCAAGGAGATCAGGGAGGCCGGCCGCACCCGGCGGCCCGACCTGATGCGGCGGGTGGTCGAGAGCAACTCGGCCGACCGCGAGGCCTTCGTCCCGCTGGCCGCCCACGTCAACAGCCAGGTCGCCGACGAGACGGTCGAACTCGCCGCGCAGTGGCGGCCGGACCTGGTGGTGTACGAGTACCAGTTCCCGGTGGCCCTGCTCGCGGCGACCCGCCTCGGCGTGCCCGCCGTCCAGCACGACCTCGGATTCGCCCGCACCCCGAAGCTGCGCGCGCTGATGCTCGCCGAAATGGCGGACACCTTCGCCCGGCACGGAATCGACCGGCTGCCCGACCCGGCGGACACCATCGACCTCGCGCCGCCCAGCATGGCCGGCGACGAGCGGTACGGCTCCTCGATGCGGCCCGTCGCCTACAACGGCGAAGGCGACGTCCCCGCCGAGCTGGCCGCACCCGCCCACCGCCCGCGCGTGGCGGTGACGCTGGGCACCGTCCCGCCCAAGACCGACGGTCTCACCAGGATCGAGCGGGTCATCGCGGCAGCCGCCGACATCGACGCCGAGTTCGTCCTCGCCACCGGCGAACTCGACCTCGGTACGCTCGGCAGCCTGCCGGACAACGTCCGCCCGTACGGCTGGGTCCCGTGGCGGGCCCTGCTGTCGACCTGCGCCGCCGCCATCCACCACGGCGGCAGCAGCACCGCCCTCGGCGCACTCGACGCGGGCATCCCCCAGCTGGTCCTGCCCGACGGCTCCGACCGCTTCATCACCGCGGCCGCCGTCCACCAGCGCGGAGCCGGCCTCAGCGCGACCGCCGAGGAGATCACCCCGGCCCTGCTCCACCGCCTCCTCACCGACGACACCCTGACCCGCGCCGCCCGCGAGGTCAGCACCGAAATCGCGGCGATGCCCAGCCCGACCACCGTGGCGGAGCACCTCACCACCCTCACCCACCCCACCCCCTGAGCCACCCCACTCGGCAACTCTCGAGGGCCTGCCCCGAGATCCCCACACCAGTTGGCCGCCGTGCGACAGGGGCCCACTCGGTCAGCACCGAGACGCCACAATGAGAGCCCCCCGGCACGCGCCGGGGGGCTCCCTTCTGCGCGGGCCTACCATGCAGGGGAGCAACCCCCGCAGCGCGGGGCCGACCTGCTGTACGGCGCTGCGGACTGGGAACTGGGGGAACAACCCCCGCGAGCGCGGGGCCGACGGCCGGCACCACTCCGCGACCTGGTGGTGGCAGGAGCAACCCCCGCGAGCGCGGGGCCGACGCGCGGCGCTGGAGCCGCTCGGTGATGAGCTGGGAGCAACCCCCGCGAGCGCGGGGCCGACCCCTGTCCCCACCCCGAGCACCTCGCCTCCGAGGAGCAACCCCCGCGAGCGCGGGGCCGACGCCAAGAGCGCGATCAACGCCGTGATCGACCTGGAGCAACCCCCGCGAGCGCGGGGCCGACGCCCGTCCGGACGAGCCTGGGATCGGTCGAGGAGAGCAACCCCCGCGAGCGCGGGGCCGACGGCCTGTACTTCCTCAACAACGGCTTCCGCGAGGAGCAACCCCCGCGAGTGCGGGGCCGACTCCGCCGCGCTGCGCATGAACGGCGTCCTGGCGGAGCAACCCCCGCGAGCGCGGGGCCGACTCCACGTCCGGGCTGGTCTGGCGGAGCTTGGAGGAGCAACCCCCGCGAGCGCGGGGCCGACGGGGTGGGGGCGGCATTGGGTCCGCCGCCATGGGAGCAACCCCCACGAGCGCGGGGCCGACCTGGCTCATGAACTCGCAGAACCGGAACAGCCGGAGCAACCCCCGCGAGCGCGGGGCCGACCGGGCGACACCGAAGGCCTGTGACCCGGCGCCGCGAGCAACCCCCGCGAGCGCGGGGCCGACCGAACCTCGCCCATCTCACCGACCGAGGTCCTGGAGTAACCCCCGCGAGCGCGGGGCCGACCGCTGGTCCGCCGACCCGGACGCCTGGGGCTGGGAGCAATCCCCGCGAGCGCGGGGCCGACCACCCCGGCGCCGACCCGGGCGCACTGTACTCGGAGCAATCCCCGCGAGCACGGGGCCGACTTGCCCGGGGGCAGGGCGATGACGGTGAACAGGGAGCAATCCCCGCGAGCGCGGGGCCGACCTTGCCGGAGTCGATCCACTGGCGAATGGTCTGGAGCAATCCCCGCGAGCGCGGGGCCGACTGGCTGCGCCGCTACAACACCGAGCACCCCCCGGAGCAATCCCCGCGAGCGCGGGGCCGACGTCGGCGACGGCAACACCCAGACCGTCCAGCCCGAGCAATCCCCGCGAGCGCGGGGCCGACCGCGGCTTGCCCGCGCCGGCAAACTCAGCCCCGGAGCAATCCCCGCGAGCGCGGGGCCGACGCGGCGCCCGCCTGCTCCTCCCAGTGGGCGTAGGAGCAATCCCCGCGAGCGCGGGGCCGACCATCCGGTAGAAGGCGGCACGGGACATGCCGAGGAGCAATCCCCGCGAGCGCGGGGCCGACCTCTGGCCGCCGTTCACGGTGCCGAGGTTGATGGAGCAATCCCCGCGAGCGCGGGGCCGACAAGGCGTCCACGGCGGGGGCGGTGTCCAGGCGGGAGCAATCCCCGCGAGCGCGGGGCCGACCCCGGGGATACCGGCGCCCGGTGCCGCCTGGGAGAGCAATCCCCGCGAGCGCGGGGCCGACCGTCCACCGCCGGTGAAGCGGGCGTGCACCAGGGAGCAATCCCCGCGAGCGCGGGGCCGACATCAACTGAATGGAACAAAGGAGGGGCACGCCGGAGCAATCCCCGCGAGCGCGGGGCCGACGGCAACGGCTCGCACACGGAGATCGTCACCGGGGAGCAATCCCCGCGAGCGCGGGGCCGACACTTCCTGACCTGCGGTGATCTGCGTCAACTGGCGCTGGTTGATTCAGTTCGATTCGGTTGGCTTCCCAGAGCAGACCTCATGCGCCGATCGTTGTCTATTTGTGAATTCAGGGTGGATTGTCAGTGCCTCGATCTACGCTCCGAAGCGTACTCGGGCATGGAGGTCGAGGCATGGTCGATGACCGCTGGCAGTGGTACCAGGCGGCAGCAGCACCACCCTTGGCACACTCGATGCGGGCATCCCCCAGCTGGTCCTGCCCGACGGCTCCGACCGCTTCATCACCGCGGCCGCCGTCCACCAGCGCGGAGCCGGCCTCAGCGCGACCGCCGAGGAGATCACCCCGGCCCTGCTCCACCGCCTCCTCTCCGACGACACCCTGACCCGCGCCGCCCGCGAGGTCAGCACCGAAATCGCGGCGATGCCCTGCCCGACCACCGTGGCGTCTCACCTCACCACCCTCGCCCACCCCACCACCTGAGCCACCCCACCCTGCAACTCCCGAGAGCCTGCACCGAGATCCCCACACCAGTTGGCCGCCGTGAGACAGGGCCCACTCGGTCAGCACCGAGACGCCACAATGAGAGCCCCCCGGCACGCGCCGGGGGGCTCCCTTCTGCGCGGGCCTACCATGCAGGGGAGCAACCCCGCGAACGCGGGGCCGACCTGGGCGGCATACAGGACGGGCCCGCAGCCTCGGAGCAACCCCCGCGAGCGCGGGGCTGACGCCACCGAGACATCCCACACCATCACCGGGAAGGAGCAACCCCCGCGAGCGCGGGGCCGACCGGCGTGGCCGGCCGCCAGTCGTTCGTCAGGGAGGAGCAACCCCCGCGAGCGCGGGGCCGACACGTCTACCTCGATCTCCCCTTCGCCGCCCATGGAGCAACCCCCGCGAGCGCGGGGCCGACTTCCCGGTGATGACCTGCTCGGAGAAGAAGGTGGAGCAACCCCCGCGAGCGCGGGGCCGACTGCGACGTGAACTCCCGGCCTTGCGCGTCCGTCTCCAGACCGACGGCGGCCACCAGGAGCAACCCCCGCGAGCGCGGGGCCGACCCGGGCGGCGAGGTGGTAGTCAGGCGGAGGGTGGAGCAACCCCCGCGAGCGCGGGGCCGACGCGTCGTCGAACGCCGGCTCGCCGCCGCCGAGGCGCGAGCAATCCCCGCGAGCGCGAGGCCGACGCGGACGCGCTGTAGCCCACGGAGGCCTGCTGGGAGCAACCCCCGCGAGCGCGGGGCCGACCGGCTGAGCGCCCGTCACCTGTACGGGAAGCAGGAGCAACCCCCGCGAGCGCGGGGCCGACGGTTGGCTTATGCAACCCGGCACCGATTTTCCGGGAGCAATCCCCGCGAGCGCGGGGCCGACGGTTGGAGACGCTTGAGGCGGTCGGAGAGGACCGAGCAATCCCCGCGAGCGCGGGGCCGACAAGTCGTTCCGGGGCCGGAGGCCCGTCCACACGGAGCAATCCCCGCGAGCGCGGGGCCGACCCTCATCGGCCGGATCGGGGAGGGCGCCTGATGGAGCAATCCCCGCGAGCGCGGGGCCGACACTTCCTGACCTGCGGTGATCTGCGTCAACTGGCGCTGGTTGATTCAGTTCGATTCGGTTGGCTTCCCAGAGCAGACCTCATGCGCCGATCGTTGTCTCTTCGTGAATTCAGGGTGGATTGTCAGTGCCTCGATCTACGCTCCGAAGCGTACTCGGGCATGGAGGTCGAGGCATGGTCGATGACCGCTGGCAGTGGTACCAGGCGGCAGCAGCACCACCCTTGGCACACTCGATGCGGGCATCCCCCAGCTGGTCCTGCCCGACGGCTCCGACCGCTTCATCACCGCGGCCGCCGTCCACCAGCGCGGAGCCGGCCTCAGCGCGACCGCCGAGGAGATCACCCCGGCCCTGCTCCACCGCCTCCTCACCGACGACACCCTGACCCGCGCCGCCCGCGAGGTCAGCACCGAAATCGCGGCGATGCCCAGCCCGACCACCGTGGCGGAGCACCTCACCACCCTCACCCACCCCACCCCCTGAGCCACCCCGCCCGGCACCGGGCGCCGACCGATCCGGGGCCCACCGCCCGTCGCCGGACGGTCCGTCAGACCCGCCCCAGGTGCAGCGGCAGGTGGTTCAGCTCCCAGCCGACCGGGCGGTCGCCGGGGATCAGGGTGCCGGGGTCCGCCGCGAGTGACAGTCCGGGGTAGCGGTCGAGGAGCCGCCCGAAGGCGATGGCCGCTTCCAGCCTGGCCAGCACCGCGCCCAGGCAGAAGTGGATGCCGTACCCGAACGAGAGGTGGTGGTCGGCCTGGGCGGCCCGCTTCCGGGTCAGGTCGAGCCGCTTGGCGCGGTCGTGGTGCCGCAGGTCGAGGTTGGCGGCGTCGAGGTGGGGGTGGACGGCCTCACCCCTGCGGATGTGCACGCCCCGCAGGACGAGGTCGCGGTCGGCGTACCGCAGGCGCGCGGAGGGCACCGGGCCGCACCAGCGCAGCAGTTCCTCGACGGCGTGCGGTAGCAGCGTGCGGTCCCGGCGCAGCAGGGCGAGCTGGTCGGGGTGGGTGAGCAGGGCCAGGGTGCCGTTGGCGATCAGGTGGGCGGTGGTCTCGTGGCCGGCCAGGACGAGGATGAGGGTCATGCTGACCATCTCGTCCTCGCTCATCGCCGCGTTGGAGGGGCCGCTGTCCGGGCCGCTGTCCGGGCCGACGTCCGCGCTGTCGTCTCGCGCCTGGAGCATCCCGCTGATGAGGTCGCTGCCGGGCTCCGCGCGGCGGCGGTCGATCAGCTCCCGGACATGCCGGACCAGGGCGGGTGTCGCCGTCCGCAGCCGTTCGGTGTGGCCGGCCGTCAGGTTCCGGCTCCAGTCGGACCAGAGGCGCCGGTCGGGCTCCGGGACGCCGACCAGTTCGCAGATCACGGCGACCGGCAGCGGGTAGGCGAAGTGCTCGACGAGGTCGACGACGCCGAACTCGTCACGGTGGTCGGGCAGTTCGTCGAGCAGCCGGTCGGTGATCAGCTCGATCGACGGGGCGAGGAGCTGGATGCGGCGGGCGGTGAACTCGCGGGACACCAGCCGGCGCAGGCGGGTGTGGCGCGGGGGGTCCAAGTCGACGATGGCGTTGAGGAAGTAGTGGTGCGTCTCCGGCGGCAGCCCGAGCGCGGTCAGGCCGGCGATGCGCGGGTCGGGGGAGCCGTCGGTGGCGAGGGTGGAGGGTGCGCTGGTCAGGCGGGGGTTGGTGAGGACATCGCGGACCTCGGCGAAGCCGGACGCCACCCAGCCCATGGACCCGTCGGGCATCCGGCTCTCGCGGACCGGACACCCGCCGGCGTGCTCGGCGAGTACGGGTGCGGGTGCAGGTACCGGCGTTGGTACGGGTGCCGGCGGTGCTACCGCCTGGTCGTTCGGCATCGTGCGTCGTCCCTTTCCGGGCCGGCCCGGTGCCCCGGGCATTTGGTCGGACCTCTGAGGCGGTCGGACATCTCTGCGGCGGAGGCTTCCCGGGAGGCGAAGGACGTCCAGGGCCCGGGCCCGCCGGCCGCTCACAGGTGAAGCGGGAGGCGGGTGAGGCGGCGGCCCACGCCCGGCACGTGGACGCGTTCCAGCCGGTCCGGGGCGACGGCCAGCCGGAGGCCGGGGAACCGGGCGGTCAGTGCGCCGAGCAGGACCTGCGTCTCAAGGCGGACGAGGGCGGCGCCGAGGCAGAAGTGGGCGCCGTGGCCGAGGGCGACGTGGTCGTCCTGTGCGTCCTGGTAGCGGGTGATGTCGAACCGGTCGGCGTCGGGGTGGTACCGGCGGTCGCGGTTGGCACCGAGGAGCGAGAGGACGACGGCCTCGCCGACCCGGATACGGGTGCCGTGCAGGTCGATGTCCTGGGCGGCGAAGCGCGGCCGGGTCGCCGGGACGGAGCCGCCCCAGCGCAGCAGCTCCGTCACGGCTGAGGGGAGCAGGGCAGGGTCGTCGCGCAGCAGGTCCAGCTGGTCGGGGTGGGCGAGCAGGGCGGCGAGGCCGTTGGCGAGGAAGTAGGCGGTGTTCTCGTAGCCGACGTTGGTCACCAGCATCGTCATCGTGACGATGTCCCGCTCCGGGAGGGGAGGTTCACCGTCCGGGGAGGGCGTCACCATCGCGCTGATGAGGTCGTCGCCGGGGGTGCGCCGACGCTCCTCGATCAGCGCGAGCACGTGGTCCACGAGGGCGGGCGCGGAGTCGCGGACGAGGTCGGTGTCCAGGCCGTTGAGGTCGTCCGCCCAACGGCGCCACAGCGGGCGGTCCTGCTCGGGAACGCCCACCATCTCGCAGATCACCGTGATCGAGAGGGGGAAGGCGACCTCCTCGATGAAGTCGACGCTGCCGTCGGCGGCCGCCCGTCCGGGCAGTTCGCTCAGGAGCCGGTCGGTGATCTGCTCCACCCGGGGCCGCAACGCGTGGATGCGGCGCGCGGTGAAGTGCGGTGCGACCGCCTTGCGCAGCCGGGTGTGGTCGGCCGCGTCGAGGTCCAGCAGGGCGCGCAGCAGGTACTGGTTCATCCGCTCCGGCAGGCCGAGCCACCGGATCTGCGCCATGCGGGGGTCCTCGCCGGTGAACCCCGGCACGGAGAGCGGGGACTGCACCAGCCGCGGGTCCCCGAGCCCCGCCCGGACATCGTCGAACCGGGTGATCATCCACGCCGGCAGCCCGCCGGGCAGGGTGATCCGCACGACGGGCGCCTGCTCCCGCAGCCCGCCGAGCACGTCCTCGGGCAGCTTCGGGCACTGCGGATCAAAGATCAACGGGCAGGAGGACAGCCCGCGCTGGCCGGGTGCGTCGGAGTCACCGTCGGAAACCTCGCGCGGATTCGCCGGGCTGGTCGTCATGACGCACCCCACTCTGTGAACGCACTGCTCATGCCCCTGCAACTCCGACCCGCCGGAATCGGTCACGGCCTCGTCCCCCGCAGGTGTGACGCCTGGACACCGCCTTGCCCGCGCCGGCCGAAGCCCGCCGCGGAGTCCGGACGAATTCCCCCCACCGCCACGACGGACCGGGGCCGCCGGCCGCAACGCACCTACGCCACCACCGACCTCGGCGCGACCGCCGAGCAGATCACCCCGACCCTGTGCCACCGTCTCCTCGCCGACGACGACCTGACCCGCGCCACCCGCGAGCTCAGCACCGCAATCGCAGCGATGCCCCGCCCGACCGCCGTGGCGTCGCACCTCGCCACCCTCGCCCACCGCCGCACCTGAGCCCCCCCGCACCCCGCCCCACCGGCCAGGCCCACCCGCACGGCGCCGAGCGCCGCCCGTACGAACCCCGTTCCGCGCGGATGTCGCCCGGCCCCGACACGCGCTCTCGACCGGCAGCTTCCGAGAGCCTGCACCGCGACCTCTACACCCGCCTGCCGACGCACGCCGAAGACTTCCTTCTACGAGTGCCTGTAAGGCCAGGGAGCAACCCGCGCGAGCGCGGGGCCGACCAGGCGGTCGGTGGTGGTGGTGAACATCGGTCGGAGCAGCCCCCGCGAGCGCGGGGCCGACGGTCCTTGGGGGGTGGGTGGTCAGAACAGCGGGAGCAACCCCCGCGAGCGCGGAGCCGACGACGCGGCGGCGTGCTCGTCCGCCTTCTCGACGGAGCAACCCCCGCGAGCGCGGGGCCGACCAGCGTGCGGACCTCGGCGGCGGTCATGACGCGGAGCAACCCCCGCGAGCGCGGGGCCGACGAACAGCCCCAGCCGCACAGCGGGTGGCTCGGGGAGCAACCCCCGCGAGCGCGGGGCCGACTCCAACCGCGAACCCCTCAGCTACACCCCCAGGAGCAACCCCCGCGAGCGCGGGGCCGACGCCATGTAGTCCTCGTGCGGCAGGGTCATTGGGGAGCAACCCCCGCGAGCGCGGGGCCGACATCAGGAACAGCAGGGTGATGGTCGCGGCACCGGAGCAACCCCCGCGAGCGCGGGGCCGACGTCTCGACATAGAACTGCGGTCCGCCCGACCGGGAGCAACCCCCGCGAGCGCGGGGCCGACTGGTTCCCTCCCGTTCCACTCTCGTTCTTCTGGGAGCAACCCCCGCGAGCGCGGGGCCGACCAGTAGGGGACGTGGTCGGGATCCACGGTGATCGAGCAACCCCCGCGAGCGCGGGGCCGACTACAGCGCGTCCGCGACGGTCACCGTCGCCGCGGAGCAACCCCCGCGAGCGCGGGGCCGACCTCCTGGGCGAGCCGGAAGTCGCGCACCGCCTGGAGCAACCCTCGCGAGCGCGGGGCCGACGAGCCGCTGGTCCGCCACGCCTTGATCTCGACGGAGCAACCCCCGCGAGCGCGGGGCCGACGCCAGCTCGCGGATCTGCGGGAGAGCGGACCCCGAGCAACCCCCGCGAGCGCGGGGCCGACCAGCAGCCACGCCGCTTCCCGGTGGGCGTGTCGGAGCAACCCCCGCGAGCGCGGGGCCGACCTCGCGATACGAGGCAGCCACGGCGGTCACCTCGAGCAACCCCCGCGAGCGCGGGGCCGACGCGGCCGGAGTGCCGAAGGCCTCGACGTAGCGGGAGCAACCCCCGCGAGCGCGGGGCCGACTGCCGAGACGGGACTGGCCGGCCAGGTCGACCGGAGCAACCTCCGCGAGCGCGGGGCCGACTGGTCATCCGCGACGCCTGAGAGCGGGTCCTCCGAGCAACCCCCGCGAGCGCGGGGCCGACCCGCCGGAGTCGCTCTCGTAGTACTGCTCGATGGAGCAACCCCCGCGAGCGCGGGGCCGACGAGCTCCACGTACTCGCCGGGCTGCAGCTGCAGGAGCAACCCCCGCGAGCGCGGGGCCGACCTCGGGATCCAGCCTGGCCCGGACGAGCGCCTGGAGCAAGCCCCGCGAGCGCGGGGCCGACTTTGCCCGGCCCGCCTCGATGCCGCGCTGGCTGGAGCAACCCCCGCGAGCGCGGGGCCGACGGGATGAGGACGCCCAGGATCCGGTCGAAGCCGGAGCAACCCCCGCGAGCGCGGGGCCGACTGGGCGGCGCGCTGTTCACCCCGCCCCGCACGGGAGCAACCCCCGCGAGCGCGGGGCCGACCGGCAGGCCGAGGTGGCCTCCGCCGTGTCCGTGGAGCAACCCCCGCGAGCGCGGGGCCGACTGCGCCGGGGTACCGAGGGCGTAGAACTCCGCCGAGCAACCCCCGCGAGCGCGGGGCCGACAAGCTGTCGCGCGGCGAGCGACGGAAGGAGCAACCCCCGCGAGCGCGGGGCCGACGCGTTTTAAGATTCACCTAAGGGAAGGAGTCCTGAGCAACCCCCGCGAGCGCGGGGCCGACAGGGCGGCGGCGGCCTGCGCGGGGATGACGCCGGAGCAACCCCCGCGAGCGCGGGGCCGACGTCGAAGCCCCCTGATGGGGCTGGTCGTTGGGGGAGCAACCCCCGCGAGCGCGGGGCCGACACGACGTCCGAGCCCAGGCCGTAGAACTCGCTCGAGCAACCCCCGCGAGCGCGGGGCCGACGAGGCCCCCTCGGCCACGGCCGCCGCCGAGGCGGAGCAACCCCCGCGAGCGCGGGGCCGACCGGAAGGCCCCGGTCTCGTCGGCGGGGGCACTGGAGCAACCCCCGCGAGCGCGGGGCCGACCCGAGCGTGCTGTACCGGCGGGTCTGCCGCCTGGAGCAACCCCCGCGAGCGCGGGGCCGACGAACGCCGGCGCCCTGAACCTGAAGCTGTCGACGGAGCAACCCCCGCGAGCGCGGGGCCGACTGGTCCAGCACGTGCTCGGCGTCCGCCAGCCGGGAGCAACCCCCGCGAGCGCGGGGCCGACTGCGCACCCGGGTGCGCACCCGCTACCAGCTGA
>NZ_LFVW01000275.1:0-14456 GCF_001182915.1 Kitasatospora sp. MY 5-36 | reverse complement strand
CAGCGCGTACGCCGGGTCGACGGCGACCACCCGGCAGCCCAGTTCGCGCGCCTCGGCGGCCAGGCCGGCCGCGCCCCCGGGGCAGTCCAGCAGCGGCCCGGGCAGGGCGGCGAGCCGGGCCCGGGTGAGGCCGAACAGGGCGCAGTACTCGTCCAGCGGACGGGAGGTGACCAGCACGTCCGGGAGGGCGGGGTGAGGGCCGGCGGACACCCGGCCATCCGAACACGGAGCGGCCCCGCCCGCATCCGGGAGGGGTCCGGGACGCGGGCGGGGCCGTCGGGCCTGGGTGGAGCCGGGCGGTCAGCGGCCGAGCAGGCCCTGGGCGGCGGCCCGGTTGACGTTGGTCAGGCCGCGGACCAGCTGGGTGGTGAGGAGGACCAGCAGCACCCCGAGGAGCGAGAGCCCGGCGATCTGCCAGGGCGCCTCGATGTCGTACACGTGCCGGATGTCGTGGCTGTCGTAGAAGTCGAACACCCGGTACCCGTGCCAGGAGGTGTAGGTGGGGAAGACCCAGTGGTACAGCGGGTAGAGCGCCGCCGCCCAGCCGAGCAGCAGGAACACCAGCGTCACCGCGAAGCTGAACACCGCCCAGGGGAGCATCAGCACCTGGTACAGCACGGCCTTCCAGCCGGCCCCGTCCGCCAGCCGCGCGGTGACCGCGCCCCAGCTGCCCTGGCGGACCCGGCGCACCGGCTCCGGGCCGGGGACGTCCAGGGCCAGCATGCCGCGCACCCGGGCCCGCTCCAGCCGGCCGAAGCCGCGGGCCGTGGCGGTCAGGGCGCCCAGCACGGGCAGGCCGAGCGCGGTGACGAAGGTGGCGAGGCCGAAGCAGAACATCGTGACCGCGACGGCGAAGCCGAGGATCGCCACCGGCAGGCCGGTGAGCGCGTAGCCGACCTCGCGGTAGTAGTACGCCGAGAACGGGGCCCGCCACAGGGCCGGACGCCGCTCGGTCCGGCGGGCCCGGACGGGGCGCGGGTCGTCACCGCGACCGCCCAGAACGTCCCACTCCCGGTCCTCCACGCTGCGGCTGCTGCTCATGTTCCCGGCCCCCGGCCCCTCGTGCTGTCGTCTGTCGCTCGTTCGTCCCGCTGACTGCGTCCAGTCTGGTGGACGCGCCGCCCGGCCGTGATCCGGAGGCCTGGCGGATCCGGGGTGGGGTTAACCCCCCTCCACCCGGGCGGCCGCGCCCGGCCACTCCTCGGCGAGCAACGTGAAGAGGTACGCGTCGGACCGGTCGCCGCCCGCGGACCCGGCGGACCGGACCCCGCCCTCGGACCCGTCGGACCGAGGCCGCCCCTCCGGCCGGAAGCCCAGCCGGGTGAGCACCCGGCCGGGGGCCGGGTTGGCCGCGGCGGTCCGGGCGGTCAGCCGGTGCAGGCCCAGGGTGCCGAAGGCGAAGTCGCCGAGCAGGCCGACGGTCTCGCCCGCGTAGCCCCGGCCCCAGGACCCGCGGGCCAGCACGCACCCGAGGTCGGCGGCGCCGTGCCCGTCGAGGGTGAGCGCTGCCTGCCCGATCGGCGTCGCGTCCCCGGGCTCCTCGGCGTCGGCGATCCTGGTGACGGCGAGCCGGTAGGTGTCCCGCTCCTCGGCCATCGCCTCCTCCAGGTAGAGCTCGATCTGGTCGGCGCAGTCCTCCCGGGCGCTCGGCCCGAAGGGCAGGTGGCGGGTGACCTCGGGGTCGCCGAACAGCGCGTGCAGCGCGTCCACCTCCTCCTCGGTGTGGTGGTACTCGCGGACGGCCAGGCGCGGGCCGGTGAGTCGTACGGGGACCATGGCTGCCGACCCTATCCCCGCCCGGCGGCTACCGTTCGGACTATGAACGACGAAGACCTGCGGCTCGCCCCGCGCACCAAGGCCGCCGACCTGCTCGCCTGGGCGGCCGAGCAGGGCCGCGCGCCGGTGGCCGAGGGGCCGCTGCGCGCGGTGCTGGCGCTGCTGGAGCTGGGCGAGGGCAGGATGCACGACGGCTGGCCCGAACTGACCTCCGACGCGGTGGAGCACCTGCTGTACGAGCGGCTCCACCTGTACGTCCAACCCGCGCCCGAGGAGGACCCGTTCGCCTACGGCGACGCCGTCCGGCTGCTGGTCGACCACCAGCGGGCGTCCCGGCGGCTGAACGCCAAGCGCCAGGAGCGGCTGCACGCGGAGGCCGAGTGGCAGGGCGAGGTCGCGGCCGGGCTGCTGCGCCGCGCCGACCTGGTGACCTGGCCCCGGCTGTACGCGCTGCTGCTGCACGCGTACGGGGTGGACGTCACGGACCCGGCGGCGGTGCGGGACTGGCTGGCCGGCTTCGGGGAGCTCCCGGAGGAGGAGCGGCTGGCCGCGTACGAGGCGCTGGCACCGGCCGGCTGGCTGGACGAGCCGGACGAGCAGGGCTGGGGCCCGGGCCGGGTGCTGTCGGTCGGCATGGCCACGGACGGCGCGCGGCGGCTGCTGGAGCAGGGCCTGATGCGGCGCAGCTACCGCAACCTGGCGGAGCTGACCGCGCTGGGGCGGCCGATGCCGGAGGAACTGGCCGGGGACTTCGGGCGGTTCGAGGAGGCGGCGGTCGAGGCGGCGCTCGACCTGTTCGGCGGGTGGACGGTGCCGGGGCTGCCGCGGCTGCTGGTGACGGAGTTCCCGGAGCTGGCGCCGGAGCCCGGCCAGGAGGAGATCGAGGCGTACCTGGCGCAGCTGCCCGCCGAGGAGTGAGACGCCGCGCGGAAGCCCCCGGTCCGGTGCTGGTGCTCCGGGCCGGGGGCTTCGCGCTGGGTCCGCCCGGGCGGGTGCCTCAGGGCGGGTGCGTCAGGGGTTGAGGCCGCGCTGCTGGAGCCAGGGCTCCGGGTCGACCGGGGCGCCGCCGCCGGGGCGGACCTCCATGTGCAGGTGCGGGCCGGTGACGTTGCCGGTCGCGCCGACCTTGCCGATCTGCTGGCCGGCGGCGACCTTGCCGGAGCCCTTGGTGATCGCGGAGAGGTGGCAGTACCAGATCTCGGTGCCGTCGGGCAGGGTCTCGACGATCCGGTAGCCGTACGAGCCGGCCCAGCCGGCCGAGGTGATGGTGCCCTGGCCGAGCGCGTGGACCGGGGTGCCGGTGTCGGCGGCGAAGTCCAGGCCGGTGTGCAGGTTGGCCCAGTAGCGGGCGCTCTGGCCGTAGTGGGCGGAGAGCCGGTAGTCCGTCACCGGGAGGGTGAGGGCGGCGGCCTTGGCCCGCTCGGCCTCCTCGGCGGCGCGCTTGGCCTCGGCCTCCTTGGCGGCGGCCTTGGCCTCCGCCTCCTGGGCGGCCTGGAGCCGGGCGGTCTCCTCGGCGGCGGTGCGCTGGCTGTCGGCCTGGTTCTGGATGCGGGCGGCGAGCGCGAGGCCGGGGTCGGCGGAGAGGGCGACCGCCGTCTCGTCCGGGGCCTCGATGGCGGGGGCGGCGGCCGGGGTCGCCGAGGTGAAGCCGGTGGCACCCAGGGTGGCGGCGACGGCGGTGACGCCGAGCAGCGGGGAGGTTCCGCGGGTCTGACGCGGCATCCGGTGGCGGTTGGTCTCGGCCTCCGCGGCGAAGTCCTCCGGGCCGAAGGCCTCGGGGCCGTCCGGGCCGGGGTGGTCGAGGAGCTGGGTACCGGCTGCGAAGCCGGCCGGGTGTGCCGGGGTGTGCGTCGACGCCACGGAGGCGCGCTCCTTTCCTTCCTTCGCGCCTACCGGGTTAGCTGACGGGTTCGGAGCAGGAAGGTCTCCTACGGCCGGGCCGGAGCCCCGCCGATTCACCCCAAGGAACGTGGTTCCCCGGCTCCCTGACCTGCCCGGAGGCCGGTCGGTGGGATTAGGCGACGGCGCACGGTGCCGTCTGGGTACGGCGTTGACAACCGCGCTGCGTTATCAAACGTTAATCCTAGGAGGCTCTGATTCCAAGCCATCCGTTCGGAACAGCCCCGCAGCAGGTGATCGGACGTCAACGAACGGTCCCTCATGCACGGCCCCATCTGAGTACGCCTACTCATGTGCGGCCCGGCCGGGCCGCAGCATCCTGACGCCATGAGCGCACCGATGCAGACCCGCACCACGGCCGCCTACTACCTCCAGGCCGTCCTGTCCTTCGCCCTGTCGGGCACCGCCCTCGCCGTGGGGATCGTCTACCTGCCGGTCGGCGGGTGGACCCGGGCCTTCCTCGGACTCGGCCTCCTCTTCACGGTCAGCTCCGCATTCACTCTGGCGAAGGTGATCCGGGACCGGCAGGAGTCCAACGACATGGTCACCCGGGTGGACCAGGCCCGGCTGGAGAAGCTGCTCAGCGAGCACGACCCATTCAAGGTCGAAGGGGTCTGACCACCCCTCCCCCTCTTCTCCGACGCCTCCGACGCCTCCGACGCCCGACCGCTTGACGGCTAAGGCTATTAGCCTTAGCTTTATGGCTATCGGCAGCACCGCCGATGCCCCGCACCGGCGGCCCGAGGAGGACCCCATGAACGGCACCATCACCCCGAACACCCAGTACCTCACCGTCCCCGGCGGCCGGATCGCCTACGACGACACCCGGCAGGGCGACGGCACCCCGGTCGTCCTGCTCCCCGGCATGCTCGACAGCCGGGCCGCGTACCGGCACCTGCGCCCGCTGCTCGTCGCCGCCGGCCACCGGGTCGTCACCATGGACCTGCGGGGCTTCGGCGAATCCTCGATCACCTGGGACGACTACGGCCCGGCCGCCCTCGCCGGCGACGTCCTCGCCCTGCTCGACCACCTCGGCATCGAGCGCGCCGTCCTCGCCGGGAACTCGTACACCGGGGCGACCGTCGTCAAGGCCGCCGGGGACGCCCCCGAGCGGGTCGCCGGGATCGTCCTGCTCAACGCCTTCGTCGAGAACCCGCCGCAGGGCGCCCTGATGCGCGGCGCCATGGGCCTGATGGGCGCCGCCCTCGTCCACTGGCCGGCCGCCTGGGGCTTCTACCTGCGCCGGATGGCCTTCCCCGGCGCCAGGCCCGCCGACTTCGACGCGTACGTGGACGGGCTGGTCGCCGCGCTGCGCACCCCGGGCCGGAAGACCGCCACCCGCGGGTACGTCCACGGCGACTCGGCGCCGGTCGGCTGGACGGCCGCGGTGCGGTGCCCGGCCCTGGTCGTCATGGGCAGCAAGGACCCCGACTTCCCGAAGCCGGAGCTGGTCGCCGACCGGCAGGCCGCCGCGCTCGGCGCGCGGAAGGCGATGATCGAGGGGTCCGGGCACTACCCGATGGCCGACAACCCGGCGGCCACCGCGGACGCCCTGCTGCCGTTCCTCGCCGAGCTCGGCTGAGCCCCGCCCGTCCGCTGCCCGCCCCTGCCCGACCTGATCCGTACGGAGAGCCCGAACCCATGCCCCGCGTAGGACTGACCCCCGACCAGGTCGTCGACCACGCCCTCGCCCTCATCGACGAGCAGGGCGCCGAGGCCCTCACCCTGGCCTCCGTCGCCGCCCGGGCCGGGGTCGCCACCCCCTCGCTGTACAAGCACGTCAGCGGCGGCCTCGCCGAACTGCGGCGGCTGATCGCCGTCCGGGTCACCGGGGACCTCGCCGACCGGCTGGCCGGGGCGGCCGTCGGACGCAGCGGGGACGACGCCGTCGCCGCCGTGCTGCGCGCCTACCACGCGTACGCCACCGAGCACCCGCACCGCTACAACGCCCTCCCCCAGGCCCCGCAGCCCGACGACGACCTGGCCCGGGCGGCCGCCCGGCTCGTCGGCGTGATCATCGCCGTGCTGCGGGAGTACGGGCTCGACGGCTCCGAGGCGGTCCACGCCGCCCGCACCGTGCGCTCCGTCGCCCACGGCTTCGCCTCCCTCACCACGGCCGGCGCCTTCCAGCTCACCGAGGACCTCGCCACCACCCAGGACCGCCTCATCGCCACCCTCACCACCGGTCTCCGCGCCTGGCCCGCGTAAGCGGCCGGCCCCGCACCGGGCGCTGCACAGGAAGTCGGCCCGGCCGACTTCCCGCGGTGGCGGTGGTGCTGGTGCGGCGGTTCGGTCGGCCTTCGCCGGTGGGGGAAATGGGGTATCAAGGACCAGTGCCCCTGGAGCCCGCCGGCAGTCCGACCGCGCGCAGTGCGATGCGCTGCGTGCGGCTGCTGCTGGGCTGCACCAGCGCGGCCGAGCTGCTCGGCACCGTCCTGGCCGAGGGCCCGAGCTGGATCACCGGCGAGGGGTCCGCGCTGTACCTGCTGGACTCCGCCGGGATGCTCCGGCTGACCGCCTCGCACGGGCTGCCGGACTGGGCGCACGAGCGCTACAGCGTGGTCGACCCGGCCGGTGAGCTGCCCGCCGCGATGGCCCTGCGGCTGCGCCGCCCGTACCTGCTCAGTCCCGAGCACACCAGCGTCGACTACCCGAACCGGAACACCGGCATGGGCACCGGGATGGTCGCCGTGATCACCCTGCCGATGGTCGTGGACGAGCGGCCGATCGGTGTGCTGGCCCTGGCGCTGGCCCACCGGGGCACCGTGCCGCGCCGCGACCTGGACGTCCTGGAGACCCTCGCCGAGGCCTGCGCCCACCGGCTGGCCCATCTGCTGGACCACGCCGACGCCCACCTCCCGTACGGCACCCGGGCACCGTACGGCGTCCGGTTACCCGAGGACCCGCGGGCGGCGGACGGCCGCCCCGCCGGGCTGGCCCACCCGCTGCTGTCGCTGGCCGTGCGGGCCGCCGGGCACGGGGCCTTCGAGCGGGACCTGGTCACCGGGGAGAGCTACTGGGACGCCGAGGCGTTCCGGCTGGCAGGCCGCCCGCCCGCCCCGGACGGCGCCGCCCCCGAGCTGGACCGGCTGGTCCACCCGGAGGACCTGCCGGACGTGCAGGCGGCGCTCGCCGAGGCGCTGGCCGCCGGCGGCCGCTACCGGATCGGCTACCGGGTGCTGCGGCCCGGCGGCAAGGTCGCCCGGGTCGAGGAGTCCGGCGAGGTGATGCTGGACGTGCACGGGCGGCCGGTGCGGATCGCCGGGCTGCTGGCCGAGGCCGGGCACCGGGAGCCGCCGCCGGCCGAGGGGCGGAACTCCCCGGCCGCCGCCCGGACGGCGCTGCTGCTGACGCTCACCCGGGCGCTGTCCCGGGCGGTGACCGTCCGGGACGTCACCACCGCCGTCACCGATGTCGCCCGCCCGGCGCTCGGCGCCGCCGGCATCGTCCTGGACCTGGTGGACGAGGGCCGGCTGCTGCCCGTCTCGCACACCGTGTACGGGGGCCCGCGCCGCACCGAGCTCACCCGTCTGGCGGACCTGTCCGAGTCCGTGATGCAGCGTTCGCTGGCCCGCTCCGCCCCGCTGTTCAGCGAGCCCGCCGCCGCCCGCACCCGGCGCGACCCGCTCACCCCGGCCGCCTGGGCGGTGCTGCCGCTGGTCGCCTCCGGGCAGCAGGTCGGCTCGTGCCTGATCACCTTCGCCGCCGAGCGGGTGTTCAGCCGGGAGGACCGCACCCTGTACTCGGCGTTCGCCGGCATCCTGGCGCAGTCCCTGGAGCGGGCCCGGCTGTACGACACCCACCACCACCGGGCCTCCGAGCTGCAGCGGGCGATGCTCCCGCGCACCCTGCCGCGGCTGGCCGGGATCGCCAGCGCCGCCCGCTACCTGCCGAGCACCGAGGGGATGCAGATCGGCGGCGACTGGTACGACCTGCTGCGGCTGCCGGACGGCCGGATCGGGCTGGTGATCGGCGACGTCCAGGGCCACAACGCGGAGGCCACCGCGGTGATGGGCCAACTGCGCAGCGGGCTGCGGGCGTACGCGACGGACGGGCACGACCCGGCCGCCACCCTGACCCGCACCAGCCGGCTGCTGGCCGAGCTGGACACCGAGCTGTTCGCGACCTGCCTCTACCTGACCCTGGACCCGGCCGACGGCGTGCTGACCGCGGCCCGGGCCGGGCACCCGGCGCCGGTGCGGATCACCGCCGACGCCGCGGCCGTCGAGCTGGAGCTGCCGGGCGGGCCGCCGCTGGGGGTGGCCCCGGAGCGGCCGTACCCGCTGGCGGTGGAGCGGCTGGCGGTCGGCGAGACGCTGCTGGCGTACACCGACGGGCTGGTCGAGGACCGCGAGGAGGACTACGACGAGTCGGTGCAGCGGATGCTCGGCGGGCTCGAACTGTGGGCGCGGCAGACCGGTCCGGGGCGGATCGGTCCGGCGCCGGCGCTGGAGCGGCTGGCCGATCTGCTCACCCTGAACGTGACCGAGCGGCGGTCCCGGCCGGACGACGTGGCGCTGCTGCTCCTGCACCGGACGGCGCCCCTTCCGTAACACCGTGCGCACAGGCCCCACACATCACCGGACGCGATCCGGCCGGGCGGCTCGATCCCGACGTTCCCGGCGGTGCCGGTCGGGCCGCTCCGATACCTCGTCAGGCGGTGGGATCGGGGTCGAACGATTGCCGATTGACGCCGAATTGACTCGATATTGACGAGATCCGGTCACTTGGCGAGATCCGTTCACACCTTCGTAGGATCATCACCCTAGAATTCGCGGCGTGACGATGACTCAGTGGTCCGTAACGGCAACCGGCGTACTCGCCGTCCTCGCCCTCGTGGCCGCCGCGCGGTACCGCGCCGTGTCCGTCACCCAGCGCGGCCGCGCCGACCGGCTGCGCGGCGAACTCCTCGCCGTCCAGGAACAGCTGGCCACCGAGCTCTCCCGCCGCGGCGCCGAACTCGCCGCCGTCCAGCAGGAGCAGGAGCACACCGCCTCCACCCAGCGGGCCTTCCTCAGCGTCGCCCGCCGGATCCTGGTGATGGCCCACGACCAGCAGGCGCTGCTGGACGAGATGGAGCGCACCCACGACGACCCGACGCTGCTGGAGGGCCTACTCAAGGCCGACCACGCGGCCGCCCAACAGGCCCGGCTGGCCCAGACCCTGGCCGTGCTGTGCGGCGCGCGGGCCGGCCGGCACTGGCCGGAACCGGTCTCCCTGGAGGACGTCGTCCGCGGCGCCCAGTCCCGCATCCTGCCGTTCCAGCGCGTGGTGGTGCGCAGCCGGACCGAGACCGCGGTGGTCGGCGCCGCCGCCGAGGCGCTGATCCACGCGATCGCCGAACTGCTGGACAACGCCACCCGCTACTCCCCGCCCAGCACCCAGGTGTTCGTCACCCTGATGCCGGTCCACAACGGCGCCGTCATCGAGATCGACGACGGCGGCGTCGGCATGCCGGAACAGGCCGTCGCCAAGGCCGCCGCCGCGCTGGCCGGCGGCAGCACCCTGGAGGTCTCCCGGCTCGGCGAGGTGCCGCAGCTGGGCCTCGCCGCGGTCGGCCGGCTCGCCGAGCAGTACGGCTTCCGGGTCACGCTCAGCTCGGCGCCCTCGCCGTACGGCGGCGTGCGGGTGGTCCTGCTGCTGCCGAACGCGCTGCTCACCGAGCCGCTGCCGCCCACCGTCCCCGGCCTCGGGCCGGACGACCGGGCGTTCACCCCCGGCCCCCGGCCGGCCTCTCCCGCCGGCCACCCCCTGGTGGAGACCCCGCCGCCCGGCCGGCACGCCGCGACCGGTGACACCCCTCCCCCGCTGCCCCGCCGGAGCCACCGGCGCGGCCGCACGGGCCGCCCCGCCCAGCACGCCGCTCCCCCACCGCCGCCCGCGCCGCCCTACCGCTCGGCCCGGGACGCGCAGGCGTTCATGGCGATGTTCCAGGCCGGGACGGCCAGCGGCCGTTCCGCCGCCCGGGCCCAGTCCACCCCTTCCCTTCCCGCTTCCCCCCGACTTCCCCAGCGCTCCGGAGAGTTCCATGACCACCACCCCTGATCTCGGCTGGCTGCTCGCCGACATCATCGCCGTCCCGCAGGTCCAGCACGCCGTCGTCGTCTCCAACGACGGCCTGGAGATCGGCCGCAGCGCGGGCATCCCGCGCGACGACGCCGAACGGCTCGCCGCCGCCTGCTCCGGACTGCAGTCGCTGGCCCGCGGCGTCGCGACGGGCTTCGGCGGACCGGGCAGCGCCACCCGCCAGATCATCATCGAGTACGGCGGCGGCTACCTCTTCGTCGTCGCCGCCGGGGCCGGCGCGCACCTGGCCGTGGTGGCCGGCGAGGCGGTCGACGCCGGCCTGGTCGCCTACCAGATGCAGGTCCTGGTCGAGCGGATCGGCACCCACCTCACCAGCCCGCCGCGCGTCGACCACGCGGCGGGGGGCCACCGGTGAGCGGCCCGGTCCGGCCGTACGTCATCACCGGTGGGCGCAGCCGCCCCACCCGGTCCGATCTGGCCGTGGAGAGCCTGGTCAGCGCCGTGCCCGGACCATTAGGACTGCCCGAGCCGCCGGACCTGCCCGAGCACGAGCTGATCAACCGTGAGCACCGACGCATCCTCGCGCTCTGCCACAGCCTGCTGTCCGTCGCCGAGGTGGCGGCCCACCTGGGGCTGCCGCTCGGCGTCGTCAAGGTGCTGGTCGGTGACCTCTGGGACCTCGGCGCCGTGCAGGTGCTCCCGCCCGTCCCCCAGGCCGAACGCCTGCCCGCAACCCTCCTGGAGGAGGTGCTCGTTGGCCTCCGCCAACTCCGCTGAAGCCGTCCCCGACGCCCCGGACGCACCGGGCGCCACGGACGCCGCCGGGTCCGCCGCCGGGCCGCAGTACCTGCCCTCCTCGGTGCAGGGCGCGGTCAAGATCCTGGTCACCGGTCCGTTCGGGGTCGGCAAGACCACCCTGGTCGGCTCGCTGAGCGAGATCACCCCGCTGCGCACCGAGGAGACCATGACCGCCGCCAGCGCCGGCATCGACGACCTCACCGGTCGCGCCGGCAAGACCACCACCACGGTGGCGCTGGACTTCGGCCGGATCACGCTCAACTCGCGGCTCGCGCTGTACCTGTTCGGCACGCCCGGGCAGCAGCGGTTCTGGCCGCTCTGGGACGACCTGTCGCGCGGCGCGCTCGGCGCCATCGCCATGGTCGACCTGCGCCGCCCGGACGAGAGCTTCGACGTGCTCGGCCGGCTGGAGGAGCAGCGCATCCCGTTCGCGGTCGCGGTCAACACCTTCCCGGACACGCCGAGTTACCCGGAGGAGGAGCTGCGCTCGGCGCTGGACCTGCTGCCGGAGGTGCCGATCCTGCACTGCGACGCGCGCGACCGCCGGCAGTCCTACGACCTGCTGATCGACTTCGTCGACCACCTGCACCGCAACTCGATCCTGGAGCTCCAGGGATGACCTCCCCCGAACACCCGGGAGCCCCCGGGTGCCCCGTCGCCCACGGCGGCGGACGGCCCGGCGGGCTGCCCGTGGGCGTGCCGCTGACGCCGCTGTACGGCCCGGCCGTCGCCGAGGACCCGCACGGCCTCTACGCCCGGCTGCGCGAGCGCTACGGGCCGGTCGCCCCGATCGAGCTGGAGCCCGGGGTCGAGGCCTGGCTCGTCCTCGGCTACGCCGAGCTGCTCGAACTCACCCGCAACGAGGCGCTGTTCTCCAAGGACTCGCGCCGCTGGCGGTTGCCCGCCGAGGGCCGGCTGGCAGCCGACTCCCGGCTGCTGCCGATGACCTCCTGGCGGCCCACCCTGCTCAACCTGGACGGCGCCGAGCACCAGCGGCTGCGCGCCGCCGTCTCCGACACCCTCGCCCAGATCGACCACCGCCAGCTGCGCGGCACCACCGAGGCCGCCGCCAACGGGCTGATCGACGGCTGGGGCCCGGACGGCACCGCCGACCTGGTCGCCCAGTACGCGCGCCGGCTGCCGCTGCTGGTCTTCACCCAGCTGGTCGGACTGCCGGTGGAGAGCGGGCCCCGGGTGGTCGAGCTGATCAGCCACTTCGTGGACAGCAGCGCGCAGTCGCAGCGCGCCGGCCTGGAGTTCCAGGCACTGCTCGTCGACCTGGTGCGCCGCCGCCGGGACGCCCCCAGCGCCGACCTCACCTCCTGGCTGCTCGCCCACCCGGCCGGGCTGACCGACGAGGAGGCGGTGCACCACCTGGTGGTGCTGATGGTCGCGGGCAACGAGACCTCGATCAACTGGACCGGCAACACGCTGCGGCTGCTGCTCACCGACCGGCGCTTCCGGGCCACCCTCACCGGCGGGCGGCTGACCGTCTCCGACGCGCTGGAGGAGGTGCTCTGGCGCGACCCGCCCACCCAGAACTTCCCCGGCCGCTGGGCCACCGGCGACACCGTGCTCGGCGGCCAGTACATCAGCGCCGGCGACATGCTCGTCCTCGGCCTGGCCGCGGCCAACGCCGACCCGGCCGCGCAGGGCGTCTCGGCCGCCGCGCAGGGCTCGCTCGGCGGCAACCGGGCCCACCTCGCCTGGGGCGCGGGCCGGCACGTCTGCCCAGCCCAGCACCCGGCCCGGATCATCGTCGAGACCGCCGTCGAGACCCTGCTGCACCGTCTGCCGGACCTCCAACTGGCCGTACCGCCAGGCGAGTTGGCCTGGCGCCCGTCCCCGTGGTCCCGGGCCCTGACCGCCCTCCCGGTGCTCTACAGCGCCTTCACCCCGCCCCGCCCGCCCGCCCCCGAGAGGCCCGCATGGACACCACCACCGAATCCGGAACCCGCGCCGAGCCCGTCAGACTCGACCCCTTCGGCCGCGACCAGCACGGCGAGAACGCCCGACTCCGCGAAGCCGGCCCCGCGGTCCTGGTGGAGCTCCCTGGCGGGGTGGTGGTCTGGGCGGTAACCCACCACGACACCCTCCAGTCGCTGCTGTCCGACCCCCGGGTCGGCAAGGACGCCCGGCTCTGGACGACCTTCCGGGAGGGGCGGCTGCCGGAGGGCTGGCCGCTGCTCAACTTCATCGTCGTCCCCGGCATGGTCACCGCCGACGGCGAGGACCACCGGCGGCTGCGCGGACTGGTCTCGCAGGCCTTCACCCCGCGCCGGATAGCCGACCTGGCCCCCGCCGTCGAGGCCCGGACGGTCGCGCTGCTGGACGGGGTCGCGAAGCTGGAGGGCGAGTTCGACCTGCGGCGGCACTTCGCCTACCCGCTGCCGATGCAGGTGATCGGCGAACTGCTCGGACTCGGGCTGGCGGAGCAGGACGAACTGCACGAGCTGTCCGACACCATGGTCTCCAGCTCGGCCACCCCGGCGGCGGCGCTGGCCGCGCAGCGGGGCCTGAACGCGCTGCTGGCCTCGGTGGTGGCGGCCAAGCGGGCCGAGCCCGGCGACGACCTGACCACCGACCTGATCGCCGTCCACGAGGCGGGCGACCGGCTCAGCGAGGCCGAGCTGGTCGGCACCCTGCTGCTGATGCTGGTCGCCGGGCACGAGACCACGCTCAACCTGATCACCAACGCCGTCCGCGCCCTGCTCGCCCACCCGGACCAGCTGCGGCTCGTCCTGGACGGGGAGCAGCCGTGGTCGGCGGTGGTCGAGGAGACCCTGCGCTACGACTCCCCGGTCGGGCAGTTCCCGCTGCGCTACGCGAGCGAGGACATCGCGGTCGGCGACGTGGTGATCCGGCGCGGCGAGGCGCTGCTGGCCTCCTACGCGGCGGCCGGACGGGACTCCGGGCACCACCCGGACGCGGACCGCTTCGACCTCACCCGGCAGCCCGCCAAGCACCTGTCGCTCGGCCACGGCCCGCACTTCTGCCTCGGCTCCGGGCTCGCCCGGATGGAGGCCGAGACGGCGCTGCGGCACCTGTTCACCCGCTTCCCGGGGCTGGCCCTCGCGGAGGGCCGGACCGACGAGCCGATCGCCTCGTTCGTCAGCAACAGCGTGCGCACCCTGTGGGTGACGGTCTGAGCCGACCGGTTACCTGAGGGCGGTCCGGGTCGTTCGGCAGGGCATGAAGAAACTCGCCACCCTGGCCGCCCTCACCATGGCGGGCCTCGCCCTCGCCGTCCCGGCGGCCTCCGCCACCTCCCAGACCGCCTCCTCGCCGGACGCCACCGGCGGGCTCACCGACGGGCTCGAAGTCTCCCCCGGCGACCTCGCCCTGCGGACCGTGGGCAAGCTCCCGCTGCTCGGCAAGCCCGCCAACGAGATCGAGGCGATCGGGACCAACCAGATGGCCCACCCGGGGCTCAGCGGGCAGATCCTGAACTGACCCGGCGCTCCGCCACCGGAGCGCGGGCGGCCGGCCGACCCCCGAACGGCCGGCCGCCCGCGCCACCCGACGCACGACGACCGCTCGACCCGCGGCGCTCGGGCCGCCGGGTTCAGAGCGCGGACAGCCGGTTGAGCTCCGGGTAGCCCAGCCCCTCCGAGAGCGCGGTGAACGTGCCGCTCCCGTACACCTCCTCGGCGGCCCGGCGGACCGCCGCGTACGCCACCTCGGCCAGGCCCGGGCCCAGGCTGATCCGGGCCACGCCGAGCTTCGCCAGCTCGGCGACCGCCGGGGAGCCGGGGCCGGCCAGCACGTTCAGCGGCGCCGGGACGGCCCCGACCAGGGCGGCGATGGTCTCCGGGTCGGACACCCCGGGGACGAACACCCCGTCCGCGCCCGCCTCGACGTACGCCCGCAGCCGGTGCACCGCGTCGTCCAGCCGGCCCTCCGGGGCGCCGATCCCGCGCAGGAACACGTCGGTCCGGGCGTTGACGAAGAGCGGC
>NZ_LFVW01000274.1:0-14457 GCF_001182915.1 Kitasatospora sp. MY 5-36 | reverse complement strand
CGCGGCGGCCCTGGCCGTCGCCCTCCTGGGCGGCCTGTGGGGGCTGGGGTTCCTCCACCTCCCGAAGCCGGGGCACGAGCCGGGCGGCCCCGGAAAGCCGGCCGAGTGCGCCGCGCCCCGCCCCACCGACAAGCCGGGCTACCCGGCGCTCTGCGCGGCGCTCAACCGCCCCGACCTCCCGGCCCTGCTGGGCACGCCCGAGGACCGCGTCACCGTCGCGCAGCCGGCGCCGATCACCTTCGGCACGGACGTCATGGCGGAGGTGCGGCTCACCCACACCGTCGTGAGCCTGCTGGACAGCAGCACCTCGCTCGAGGACACGCGCGACATGCGGCGGGTCTACACCTGGCCGGCCACCGTCCTCGGCCACCCCGCCGCGACCTACTGGTCCAACGCGACATCGGTCATCCCCGGCGGGAAGCTCGGCCCCGCCACGCGGAACATCGTCGTCGCCCAGGACCCGGCGGCACCCGGCGGACGGGCCTTCGAGGTCGTCGTCTTCCGCGACGACGGCCTGACGCCCGACGAGGCGACCCTGACCCGGCTCGCCGAGACGGTGCTGCCCACCGTCCCGGGCTGGGTCCCGGCCCCGTAGCCGGACACGGCGGGCCTCCTTCCTCAGGCGTCTCCCTCGTCCTCGTCCTCGCCGTAGGGCGGGATGGTCCAGCGCAGGACCGTCCCGCCCGCCCCGTCGGCTTCGAGGGTCACCGGGAAGGCCTGGCCCCAGTCCCGCCCGCCGTGGTGCCGGACCGCGTGGTCGCCCTGGCACCAGTCGATCCCGAGCACCTGGCAGCCGCCGACCTCGATCGCGCCCACGTGCAGCGGGTGGTGCAGGCCGGCCCGCCGGAAGGTGAAGTAGTCGACGTGCTTCTCCACCATGGTGGCCACTCCCCTGCCGGGCAGGCCGCCCCGCCAGGTGCCGATCTCGGCCTCCAGCGCGACCGCCTCCGCCACCGGGAGGTCAAGCCACCCGTACGGGCCCCCGTCACCCTCGTACGAGCGCATCCGCTCGCCACCGAACCGCTCGTGCGCCTCCTGCTGGTACCGGCCCCAGTAGGAGAGGTCGGCGAGCCCGTCGGCCGGTTCGTCGTCCAGGCTCGTCCACGCGTCCAGCCCGACGGCGTCGCCGACCACCATGCCGCTCCGGTCGACCGGCAGGTCCCCGAGCAGCACCGGGCCCTCCGCACCTTCCGGCCAGGGCAGGCCGAGGGCGATCTCCAGCGTCGCGATCGTCGGCTCCTCGTCGAAGGCCGAGGGCTCGGTGGTGGCCCGCACCGCCAGCGGCCGGTCGGCGGCGGCCGGGACGGCGACCGCCTCGCACTCCTCGTCCCGCAGGTGACCGCCTCCCGTCTTCGCCGCCGCCGCGGCCCGCACCGGCAACGGATCCCCGAGCTCCCGCCAGTAGTCGATCCAGGTGGCCATGCCGAGCACCACCACCCCGGAGGGCGCGGTGACGAATCCCAGGTCAACGAAGGTTTCGGGCATCCGTCGATTATCTCCGGGCAGGACGTCGCCCCGTCGCCTAGCCTGGCCCGGTGAATCTCGACGATCTCGCCTGGCAGCGGCAGTTCGACGGCGGGATAGAGCCCGCCATGGCGGAATACCTGGCCCGACAGGGGCAGTTGGAGTTGCTGATCGAGACCGCACGGGACCGCGGTGAGTGGTTCTGCGCCGAGGTGGCGGTCGGTGAGCTGTGCGAGGCGGGGGAGTTCGAACGGGCCCTGACGGTCCTGGAGCCGTTCGTCGCGGTCGGCTGGCCGTTCGCCGTACGGGAGTCCGCCACGATCCTGGTCCGGCAGGGCCGGATCGAGGAGGGGCTGGCGCTGGTGCGTCCGGACGCGGCCGGCCTGGAGTCGGCGTTCGACTGCCGCTGGTTCGCCGGGGCGCTGGTGGAGGCCGGGCGGGTGGACGAGGCCATCGAGGTACTCGCGCCCCACCTCGGGGAGCCCTGGATCCTGGAGTCCCTGGTCGATCTGACCAGGGGGGAGAACCGTGACGCCCTCGTCCTGGAACTGCTCGCCCCGTGCGCCGAGCGGGCCCTGGGCGGCGCGGCGGACTGCCGGTGCTCCGCGGCCGGGGGTCGGCGCGAGTGCCGGCACCAGCCGTCGGAGGTGCTGGTGAAGTACAGCCGGGTCCTGGAGCGCATGGGCCGGGCGGACGAGGCGATCCGGCGGCTGGGCCCGGTCCTGCCCGCCGTCCCGGGCGTCGCCTGGCGGTACGCGGAACTCCTCGCCGACCAGGGCCGGTTCGAGCAGCTGCGCGAGCTGGCCACCGGCGAGCACGCGGGGCTCGCCCTGAACCAGTACGCGAAGGCGCTGGAGGAGCAGGGCGAGCTCCGGGAGGCCGAAGCCGTCCTGCACGAGGCCCTGGCAACAGACGCCGAGTACACTCGCCGACGCCTCATGGCCTTCCTGGCCCGCCAGGGACGCCTCGACGAGGTCGTCGACGTCGGACGGCCCACGTACGAGGACGCCGAAGGGAGCCTCCTCCACGAGGCGATCGACCTGCTGATCAGGGCGGGCAGCCCGGAGCGCGCGCTGGAGCTCGTGGACAGCCTCGGCGCCGCGTACGTCGAGGCGCATGCCGACGTCCTGGGCTACACCCGGCTGCGCCTGCTCGCGAAGGCCGGGCGCTACGCCGAGGGCATCGCGGGGGCGCGGGCCCTAAACGAGCGGGAGCCCGGCCAGTGGGACACCACGCTGGCCTGGCTGCTGGATCTGGACGGCCGGCCGGACGAGGCCCTCGACCTGCTCCGGTCGTCCACCGAGCGCGAGGCCCACCGGGCGATCGCCCAGATCCTGACCAGGCACGGCCACTACGCCGAGGCCGTCGCCGTCATCCCCACGGTGCCCGCCCAGCGCGAGGCCTGGGACCGGCGCTGAGGCAGGAGGCCGCCGACCGGCCGGCCCGAATAGTTCAGTGAGAGAAATATTCAGGTGGACGAAGGCGTTCCGGCAGGAGCAGGCGCGGGAGGTCCGCGCGAGGCTGGAAGGAGTGCGGCGCCGTGCGCGTGGAGATCTGGACCGACATCAACTGCCCCTGGTGCTACATCGGCAAGGCCCGGTTCGAGCAGGCGCTGGCGGCGTTCCCGCACCGCGAGGAGGTGGAGGTCGTCCACCGCTCCTTCGAGCTGGACCCGAGGGCGCCGCACGAGGCCCGTCCGGTCGTACCGCTGCTCGCCGCCAAGTACGGGATGAGCCTGGAGCAGGCCGAGGCGGCGGAGGCCCGGATCGCCGAGAACGCGCACGCCGAGGGCCTGCCGTACCTGCGCGAGGGGCGCGACGCGGCGAACTCCTTCGACATGCACCGGCTGCTGCACTTCGCCGAGGAGCACGGCCGGCAGGGGCAGCTGCTGGACGCGCTGTACCGGGCGAACTTCGCCGAGGAGCGGTCGGCCTTCGAGGAGGGCCGGCTGGTCGAGCTGGCGGTCGAGGCCGGGCTGGACGGCGAGGCGGCCGCGGCCGTCCTGGCCGACCCGGAGGCCTACGCGGAGGCGGTGCGCGAGGACGAGACCACGGCGAGCGCCATGGGGGCGACGGGCGTGCCGTTCTTCGTCCTGGACCGGCGCCTCGGCGTCTCGGGCGCCCAGCCCGCGGAAACGTTCACCCGTGCACTGGAGCAGGCCTGGGAGAGCCGGGTCGCCCTGCCGCTGACCCCGCTCGCGCCCAAGGAGTGAGGCGGGGCGGAGCAGGAAGTCGGCCGGGCCGACTTCCTGCTCACCCGGCTTGCCAGCGGTGGGCGTAGACGATGTGCAGGCTCGCCGGAACGCCCTTGGCCGCCCGCCCGGAGCCCCAGCCCTCGTGGTCGAGCTCGATGCAGTAGTGCTCGTCGGGGCGCCACCCGAAGCGCCATCCGGGGGCCTCGCGGGTGAACTCGTGGAGCTGGGAGCCCGACCAGCGGAAGGCCGTGGGGCTGCCGGTGACCACCAACGTGTGGGCGGCCCCGGAGAAGCGGAGCCGGTCCCGCCAACCGGCGAAGTGGTGGCGTTCGTAGTCGATCTCCTCCTCTGACGGGAAGTCCGTCACCGGCAGGTCGACGGTGTGCGGCGTCCCGGCGCCGAGCCGCGCCCGGACCTCCTTCCAGCGCGACGCGGGGAAGCCCAGGCTGTGGTGGACCAGCAGCAGGTCCAGCCGGTCCTCGGACGGGACGTCGCCCAGCCCGGCCGGACCGGCGTTGGCCCGCAGCGGCAGGTGCACCAGGGAGCGCCGGGAGCGGGCCGCCAGGGCCCAGGCGGTGGCCAGGTCCTCGGCGCCCTGCCGGTCGAGGTGCAGGTGCATGTACGTGCTGCTCGGGCCGGCGTGGAGGAAGGCCCCGGTGGGCGGCCGGGCCGGGGTGACCACCCGGTACTCGTCCCGGCCGAGCCGCACCCGGTGGATCTTCGTTCGCAGTCTCACCGGGTCTTCGTACCGGAGACCGGCCCGGGCTGTCCTTCGGTTTTCCTCCGGCCGGAGCCGCGCGGCGCTGCTCCGCCACGAGCCAGGCACCCCGGGGTGTCCTTGAGGGATCCGGCTCCCTGCCCGGCCGGAGCCGCCCCGCGCGACAGTTCCGAAACATTCAACCCCCGTGTGTAAAAAGACCATTGAGGCTGCCTCGCCGTCTGGCACACACTGTGCACCGACGCCCTTCCGGGGGCGGGGTCATGACACACCAGGGGGTAGGGGCATGATCGACAAGGACACCGTCCTCAACCACCGGTACCGGCTGCTGGAGCAGCTCGGCCGTGGCGGGATGGGGACGGTCTGGCGCGCCCGGGACGCCGTCACGGAACAGGACATCGCCGTCAAGGTGCTCAACCCGGGCCTGCTGGAGGATCCGACCGCCTCCGAGCGTTTCCGCCGGGAGGCGAAGGCCGTCACCGGAATCGGCCACCCGGGCGTCGTGGGCGTCCACGACTACGGGGAGAGCGGCACGGAGAGCACCGACAGTACGGACAGTACGGAGGGCAACGGCGCGGACGGCACCGACGGCCCGAAGGGCGCCGACAGCCCGAAGGGCGCCGACACCGGCCCGCGCTACGCCTACATCGTGATGGACCTGGTCGAGGGCCGGCCGCTCAGCGCGGTGCAGAAGGACGAAGGGCCGATGCCGCCCGAGCGGGCCCTGGCCATGGTGGCCACCGCACTGGACGCCCTCCAGGCCGTCCACCAGTCCGCCATCGTCCACCGCGACGTCAAACCGTCCAACCTGCTGGTGCGCGAGGACGGCGCCGTGCTCGTCGCCGACTTCGGCCTCGCCCTGGCGATCGCCGACTCCAAACTCACCACGTCGAACGGATTCATCGGCACCGCCTCCTACGCCTCCCCCGAACAGGTCGACCCTTCTCCCGACAACCCCGTCACACCCGCCGCCGACCTCTACTCGATGGGGGTCGTCTGTTACGAACTACTGGTCGGGAAGCTGCCGTTCGAGGGCGGACGCGCCATGCAGGTCGCGTACAAGCACGTCAACGAGCCGGCGCCGGAGCTGCCGGACACCTTCCCGCCGGCCGTCCGGGCGCTGGTCGCCAAGGCCCTGTCGAAGGCGCCGGAGGACCGGTACGAGAGCGCCGCCGAGATGGCGGCAGCGGCACGGGCGGCGGTCGGACTGCCGGCCGGGGACGCCGCACAGCGGCCGGTCAGGCTGTGGAAGAGCGCCCCGAGGACGGGCGGTGCGGGCCCCGCTCCGCGGAGCGAGCCGGTCCCCACGGCCGAACTGGTCGTGAAGGTGTCCCCGGTCGTCCAGGCGGACCCTCAGCAGACAGCCGAGCAGAGCCGCCGCCGCTCACGGCGGCGCCGCCTGCTGGTACCGGTGATCATCCCGGTCATCGTCTCGTTGGGTACGGCGGGCGCCCTGCTGGTCGACCGCAACCCGTTCAGCGCCGACGCCGCGCCCGGAAGCCGGTCGACCACCGCCGTGACCGCCCCGCCGCCCGGGGGCACCGGTGTCCCGGACACCGCTGCCCCCGTCGAGACCCCGGCCGCCACCCCGGCGGGCGATCAGCCGCCGGGGACCACCCCCGACCAGCAGACGCCGCAGCAGCAACGGCCCGTGCCGCCAGCCTCCTCCGGCGGCAACGGGGGCAACGGCGGCAACGGGGGTACGAACGCGGGCAACGGCGGAGGCGCGAACAGCGGCGGCACGACCGCCGGACAGAACGGAGGCACCCAGCCCCGCCAGACACCGGCCAACACCCCCGCCCCGCAACCCCCGGTGACCAACAACCCCGCCCCACAGCCTCCGCCGCAGAACTCCGCCGGCGGGACCACCGCACAGCCCGGCGGCGGCAGCACCCCACCACCGGAGTCCCCGGCCCGCCCGGCGGAGTGCGGCGGAACCAACTGGACGCGCATCATCAGCGTCCAGTCCGGCCTGCCGATCGGGCTGGCCAACGACAACCTGAACGCGAGCAACCCGGTCGTCCTGGGCGGCGCCACGCAGTACGGCTGGGTCGTCAGCTACGACAACTGGAACGAGTACCACGCCTGCAACTCCGCAGGCTACCGCCTGATCAGGGGCGCCCCCTTCAACAACGCGGTGACCCTCGGCAACGGCCTCGACTTCGCGTACCGGTGGACCGTACAGCCCGCCGCCTCGGGCGGGTACACCCTGGGCGACGGCACCAACTGCATGACCGCCGGCGCGCGGGGCAAGCCCATCACCATGACCACCTGCACCGACGACCTCGCGAGCCAGCTGTGGAAGTTCCAATGACCGCAGGGGTGTCCACGCGCCCGCACGGCCTCACATCCGGAATTCATGGTCCGCACCCGGGAGCCCGGCTGTCCATCACCTCGCCGTCAGGGGACCGGAAGGCCTCCCGAGCGGGCGGCGAGCCAGGCGGCGGCACGCTCTCGTTCCTCGCGGTCGGAGAAACGACCGTCGTGACGCGCGATCCACGCCAGGTGTCGCAGGACGTTCTCCGAGCGGTCCGGGTCGCGCACCGCGAGCACGTCGATGCCGGTCTCGCCCGTCGAGGCGCCGACGTACACGCTGCCGTCCAGGGCCATCATGCCGAAGCCCGGGTGGCCCGAGTGCACGCCGAGGAACGCCGATGCCGCGCCTCGGCCCATGATGTCCCAGCGGTCCAGGAGCCGGACCCGGGTCCACTGCGCCGGTGCACGGGTGCGGCCGTGCCGGGTGGCTCCGGGGTGCTCCGGGCGCTCAGTCGTAGAAGAACTGGCGGAGGTCCTCGACCGAGCCCGGGCCGAAGAGGAAGGCCTCGCATCCGGCGAGCGCCCGGGGCGGTGGCGGCCCGTCGGCGGGTAGCCGCCGCAGCCAGGCCTCGCCCTGCTCCCCCACCGCGTGGACGGCGGAGAGCAGTTCGGCCATCCCCGCCGGGCGGGGCGGGGCCGCTCCGGTGACGGGGGCGAGCTCCCACCCACCGGCCCGGGCGGCGAGCCGCACCGCGCCCGCCCAGGTGGCGATGCGGCAGAGGCGGTTGCGCAGGGGGAGTTCGACGGACGGGTCCAGGTACCCGAGTCCGACGGTCGCGGCGGCGAGGTCGTCCATCACCCGGCGCTCGACGGGGGTGCGGATCCAGTGGCCCTCCTGGGCGTCCTCGATGGCGGCGCCCCACCACTCCCAGGCGCTGTCGAGGCGGGCCGCTGCCTCGGCCTCGGCCGCTGTCCGCGAGGGAGGACCCGGCCGGGACGCCTGCGGCCGGTACAGGTGGAACAGTTCCGGATCACCCTCGTCGAGGCCCTGGACGAGGCCGACCGGCTGCCACCCGGCCCGGTGCAGGAGCCGTCGCATCGGCTGGTTGGAGACGTTGGTCGAGGTGAACAGCTTCGGGGTCTCGCAGGAGGCCGCCGCGGCGTCCAGCAGCCGGCGGCCGACGCCCCTGCCGCGCGCGGCGGGCGAGACCATCAGCATCGTGACGAAGCCCTGCTCGAAGAACGTGTACTCGGTGACGCAGTAGCCGAGGAGCCCGGACGCGTCTTCGGCCACGAGCACCGGGCCCGGGGCCTGCCGGCACCACCGCCGGATGCTCGCCGCCCGCTCCTCGTCGCCTTCGAGGGCGACCGAGTCGATGCCGGTCAGCGCGTCCGCGTCCGCGTCGGTGCCGCGCCGAACGACGAAGTCGCCGAAGTCGCCGAAGTCCACTGTGTCCATGGGGACATGCTGCCAGGTGGCTCCGGTACGAACCTCTACTGCGGCCCCGCTCCTCCGTAAACGACCCGGGGGTGCAACCGGGTCGCCTGCCAGGGCGAGTTACGGCCGGCGGCCTCGCGGTAGGCGACGCGCTGGACGGCGAAGAGCAGGCGGTAGAGGTTGAGGGCGGTGTCGGAGTCGTCGGCGGCGAAGCCGAGGTCGTGGACGAAGGTCTCGAGCTTGGGCCAGTCGAAGTCGTCGGGGACGGGCGGGGCGACGGCGACGCCGAACAGCGCGTTGAAGGCCGCGGCGACGGCGTAGTGGGAGGCGGCGAGGGCGTTGAGGACGTCGGGGTCGGCGGCCGGGTCGAGGACGGGGTCGGGCACGTCAGGTCTCCTCTTGGTCGGGCCTTGCAAGCTTGAGCGTGGTGACGACGCCCAGGGCGACGGTGGCGAACGCCAGGGCGAGGAAGGAGAGGAAGGCGGCGGCGATCAGGAACCGCACGAGCGCTCGCGGTCGGCGTCGAAGAGGAGGGTGAGGAGGTTCATCAGCGTCGAGGCGGGCGCCGTGTTGAAGGCGACCAGGACGCGGCCGTCCATGGTCGTGTCCGTGGTGGCGGAGGGGAAGATCAGGCCGAACGCGCGGCCGCGCTCCTGGAGTTCGGCGAGGAGGATGCGGACCTGGTCCTCGGTGTAGCCCCGGATGCGGGGGTCGGTGGGCTGCATGGGGAAGCGGCGGCGGTTCACGCGGAGGCCTCCAGTTCGAACCAGACGACCTTGCCCGTCTTGCGGGGCTCGGCGCCGAGGCGGTGGGTGAGGGCACGGACGAGGAAGAGGCCCCGGCCGGAGGAGGCGAGCGGGTCCGTGGGGAGGTGGACGGTGGGGAAGATCGGGTTGTTGTCCGCGACCGAGACCCGCAGACGGTGGCCGGTGAGGGCCAGCACGACCACGGGGGCAAGGGTGCCCCCGTGCCGCCAGGCGTTGACGAAGACTTCGTGGAGGGCGAGTTCGGCGTCGGAGATGACGGACGGTCGCCACCCGGCCGAGACGAGGAGGTCGGAGAGCTCGGAACGAGCGGTGGACCAGTCCGGAAGGTTGCAGGCACGCATGAGAGACCCCAAGGGAGGAAGAGGGGAATCGACGAAGCAGACACTCCGTCATGTGATCGGTGCAACACTGAGAGTAGGACCGTCGGTCACACGCGTGCAACCTGATCGCCGAGATGTCTCCCCCAACTTGGCTAAGCTCACTCGTGTGGGTGGAGACTGGCCCGACACGGAAGGAACCCCCCTTGGCACTCAGGACCCAAATCAGCGAGCGACAGCGGCGGTTCGGCGCTGAGCTGAGAAGGTTGCGCGAGGCCGCAGGCCTGGCGGTCAAGGACGCCGGCGCCCTCATCGGCATCGCGGGCCCGCAGCTGAGCCACATCGAGGCAGCTCGAACGGCGCTCGACCCGGAGCGACTCTCGGTCTTGCTCGAAGGCTACGGGTGCACGGATGAGACCTACATCGCGCTGCTGCACGCTCTCGGAGCCAGCAACGGCAAAGGCTGGTGGAGCACCTACAAGGGCCGGGTGCCCGACCTGTCGCTCGACCTGGCCGAACTCGAAGACCGAACTGTCACTCTGCGCAACTTCGAGACTCTGTACGTTCCCGGGCTGCTCCAACTACCTGAATACGCCGAGGCCATCTACAAGGACGCCTACCGCAACGGGCATTGGGATCTGGCGACGGCCATCCAGTTCCGCATGGACCGCCAGCGGATCCTGGAGAACGAAGAGCAGAGACAGTTCCGATTCGTCATCCATGAAGCAGCTCTGCGGATGCTCTTCCCTGGCGTGGAAGTCATGCGGGCCCAGCTGGACCACCTGCTGAACATGGCCGAACGCCCCAACGTCACCATTCAGGTCCTCCCCTTCACAGCTACGAGGAAGCCTCCTCAGTCAGGCCCCTTCGTGCTGTGCGACCCCGGATGCCTTGACCTCGCAACCATCCTGCTGGATGTACCCGGGCGAGCCGAGCACCAGAGCGACCCTGAGAGCATTGCGGCGTACGAATGGAAGTTCCAACAGCTGAGCGAGATCGCACTGCCGGCCGTCGACGTGGCGGCTTCCGCCAACTCGCGAAACTCGTGGGGGCTTCTTCAACATCTCCTCTACACCCTACAAACATGAGAGGCGCCTCGGATGGCTGGATTCTCCTGGCAGAAGTCATCGTTCAGTGGCGGCGATGCCGGCAATTCCTGTCTGGAACTGGCCCACGGCGCCGACAACCTCTGCTACCTCCGTGAGTCGGACGACCCCTCCGTGATCGTCACCACCTCGACCACCAAGCTCCGCGCCTTCCTCCTCAGCGCCAAGGCCGGCGAGTTCGACCACCTCATCTGAACCACGCGACGAGGGCGGGATGGCCACCTGGCCATCCCGCCCTCGTGTCTACCGCCTCACTTGCCCGCCAGCGGCTCCATCAGGAAGCCCCGGCGTGCCGACATCGACTCACTGTCGGCACACCAAGTCGGCCCGTACACATCCGCGTCCGGATCGGGAACCGCCTGCTCCTGCCGCCACCACGCGACCAAGTCCACAAACCGAGGATTGATCCACTCCATCGGAAAACCTCCCGTCCAGTACCGCCAGCGTACGCGTTCGCTACAGTCCAGCAGGCTTGGTGCAGGGCTTCTCCGGCTTCTTCATGGGTTTGATCGAACAGCTCGGCGCATGCTGGCAGTTCGCCGCGACCGACCCCAGATCCTCATCACCTGGCGCCCGCCACAGCTCCTCATCAACATCGAACCCCGCAGCCTTGATGGCTTCCTGGGTCCGTTCCAGAATGTCGGGGTCGAAGTTGTCCGGGTCGAACCCGGGACTGTGATGGACGAACCGCCCGAACCGCCCGCACAGCTCCGCATACACCTTGGTGTGAAGGACCAGGGCGTGCCAGCCCTCGTCAACGATCCGGCTCGGTGCCATCGCCTGTGTCGGGCGGAGCGCACCCGTAACAACGAATGCGACCGCCTCGCGGACGATCCGCTGTGCCATGGTCAGTGCCATACCGTCGTTGTTGCCGAGCACCGTGGCCACCACGGAATCCAACGTCGCCTTGTCCAGAACGGGTACGACCGGGTGCGTCGGGCCAGAATCCAGCACTGCCGACGACCGAGGCAAAGCAGCGAGTACAGGACTGGTCATCTTCGGTTTCTCCTCACACCGTGAGTCTCATAGGTCGAAGCCCAAGCACCTCACCACTGACCAGCGAGGCAACACCAGGATTCGCCCGAACCATGGACGAAGGAACTTCGCACGAAGGACACTTCGGAACGTCCCCGATGGGATAGAACGTCCCTCAAGGGCCCTACGCCCACGAGGAGACGGACACCATGCCCAACGACAGGCTGAAAGCCACCATGGCATCAGGAGGTTGGACCTACGCAGAGCTGGCCGCACAAGCCGGCGTCGACGCCAAGTCCGTCGAACGCTGGGCCAATCTCAACCGCACCCCCCGCCTACGGGCGGCCCGCCTGGCCGCCGACGCCCTCGGCGAGGACCTGTTCGCGCTCTGGCCGAGTCTGCGACAACCCCGTACCACGCGGGCCGTCAGCCCTGAACTCGTCGCCTTGTACGAGCAGCGCGCAGATGTACCCGTCTCGATGTTCGTCAACCTGCTCGACAGGGCCACCCGGCAGGTTGACGTACTCGTCTACGCGGCTGTTTTCCTCCACGAGGCCTACCCGCGGCTGAATGAACTGCTGCGTGAGCGCTCCGCACAGGGCTGCACAATCCGGATCGCAATCGGCAACCCGGACAGCGACGCCGTGGGGCAGCGGGGTGGGGAGGAGAAGTTCGGCCATGGGATTGAGTCCCGGTGCAGGATCGCCCGCATGCACTACCGCCCGCTCGTCGGTACCCCGGGCATCGAGATCCGTATGCATGGCACAACGCTCTACAACAGCCTCTATCGTGCTGACGACCAGCTGCTGGTGAACTCACACCTATGGGGCATGAACGCGTTCAGCGCTCCGGTGTGGCACCTTCGTCGAGCACCTGGAGGCTCGCTGTTCGACAACTACGTTTCGAGCTTCGAGGCTGTGTGGAGCACAGCAGAACCGGTGGAGGCGACCTGACCATGGCACGCACCGAGTACTACGACGACCCCGACGCCCCCAAGCCGAACCGACTCGTGGTCGCGGCCTCCGCCGTCGTGACCGACGACGCCGGTCGCATCCTCCTCCAACGCCGCACCGACAACGGGCTCTACGCACTCCCCGGTGGAACCATGGACCTCGGTGAATCCCTCCCGGACACGGCCGTGCGCGAGGTGTTCGAGGAGACCGGTCTCACGGTCGAGATCACTGGTCTCGTCGGCACCTACACCGACCCCCGCCACGTCATCGCCTACTCCGACGGCGAGGTCCGCCAGCAGTTCAACATCTGCTTCACCGCCCGCATCACCGGCGGCCGGCTCCAGATCTCCGACGAGTCCACCGACCTCCGGTTCGTCGCCCCGGACGACCTCGACGCGCTTCCCCTCCACCACACCCAGCGCCTCCGTCTCCAGCACTTCCTGGAGCACCGGACCACGCCCCACCTCGGCTGAACCACTGACCCTCCCTGCCCGCTCATTGGCCCCCAACGAGCGGGCGGGGTCTTGTCCACCCCGCCGTTGCTCAGGCGACGGCGCGACCGAGGTGGGCGGCCAGGCGGTCGAGGGCGGTCGCGTCGTGGGGCGCGGGCCGGGGCGGGGCGAAGGAGCCGCCTTCCGTCCGCGGCAGGCCCGCGTAGATCTCCCGCACCACGGGCATGGCCACCGTCGCAATGTCCGGGACCAGGTCGCGCGGGTGTCCGATGGCTTCGGCCAAGTCCCAACCGTGGACCAGCATTTCGATGACCAGCTGCTCGACGAGACGTCGACCCGGCGCCGGCCCGTACCGCCGGTCGAGCATGCCGGGCCGGCGAAAGGCCGTGAGCGTCCGCTGGGCGGCGGTCCGGAACGCCGCGACATGATCACCGCCCAGGTGATCCGCGGCGGCATCGGGCCGGGGCCTCCCGTCCGCCAGGCCGGCCCACATCAGGTTCTCCCAGACCAGGTGGTCCAGCAAGGCGCGGACGTCCCAGTCGGCGCACGGCGTCGGCCCGTCGAGACCGCTCGGGTCGACGGCGCTGACGAGGTCACCCACGGCCTGGAGGACTCGCTCGCAGGCGGCGATCAGACCCACCGGCTCCCAGGCCTCGGCTCCGGAGTCGTACAGCGCGTCGAGTTCGGCGGCGCGGCGTCCGGGTTCGGGATTGGCACGCAGGGCGGTCTTCAGCCAGTTGCCCGCCGTCTCCAGACTCGGCCGCGCCGGTTGGCCGTTGATGAGGCAGAGCAGCTGCCAGTACCGCTCGACGCACGGGACGGAGACGATGCCGAGTTGTTCGAGCAGCAGGCTCCGGGCCGGCGCGCCGTCGGTGCGGACCCCGTCGACGGTCCGCGCCTGGGAGGGGAGCCACTTCTCGACGACGGCCGCGACAACGGGTTCCGCCGCGGGCGAGTCCGGCGCGATCCCGTCCCGGACGGCCTCGTCCACCCGCCCCGTCCAGTAGTCGGTGACCCGCCGTGCCTCCTGGAGTGTGGCGTCATCGTGCTCGCCGGGGGCGTGTTCGGCCGCGTACTGCGCCATGCGCCGCATCGCGGCCCGCAGTTCGGGATCGGCCACCAGCTCGCCCAGTTCGATCCAGGCGTCGACCTGCGCGTCCGTGGGGTCGTCGGGCAGCTCCGGGGTGGCGGCCAGCAGGCCGCTGCGGTAGGTCGGTACGTCCAGGCCGGCGAGCGTCCCGGTCACGAACTCGTGGATGGTCTTCCGGCGTTCGGCAGCGGACAGTCGGGCGGTGCGGTTCATGAAGGCGAGTCCTTCGGCAGTGGTTTCGCGACGGGCGGCGGAGCGCAGGACCGCCTGTTGCGCGCGCAGCAGGCGGATCCTCGTCTCCAGCACGTCGACGTGGACCGCGGCCACCTCCGCCAAGGTCTGCTCCCGGTCGAGGACTTCGCGGATAGCCGGCAGGCCGAGCCCGAGGTCCCGCAGCGTCCGTGCCAGCTCCAGGCGGGCCACGGACTCCGCGTCGTAGACCCGGTACCCGGCGGCCGTGCGTCGGGCCGGTGGCACGAGGCCCAGATCGGACCAGTGCCGGATGAGCTTCACCGACAGCCCGGTCTTCCCCGCGACCTCTCCGATGCTCCACAGCACCCTGTCGTCGACGTGCATGTGCCCCACCCTCGGCTCTCCCACGATGGGAGAGTCAACCAGCCGGGAGCTCTGGCCTACCGCGCGCGTTGACCGTCGCTCCGCCCCGCAGCCGGCCCGGAAACGCAAAGAGGCCCGGAAAACGCGAAGAACCCCCATCCGGGACCCGGAT
>NZ_LFVW01000273.1:0-14496 GCF_001182915.1 Kitasatospora sp. MY 5-36 | reverse complement strand
GTCCGGCGGCGGCCGGGCAGCCCGCCGCCGGGGCTCCGACCGAGGGCCCCGCCGGGACGCCGGTCACGGACCCTGCCGGGGCTCCGGCCGCCGACTCTGCCGGGCCGCCGGCCACCGACCCTTCCGGGGTGCCGACCACAGCCCCCGACACCACGCCCGACGCTTCCCCCGTCACCGAGAAGGACACCTGATGAGCAGTGCCACCGACCGTGACCTCGACTGGCTGTTGGAGAACCTGCTGGCGGCGACCCCCGGCACCCGGCACGCCCTGGTGCTCTCCGCCGACGGCCTCAAGCTCTGCCACACCGCCGGACTGAGCACCGACCAGGCCGACCAGCTGGCCGCCATCGCCTCCGGTCTGCAGAGCCTGGCGCACGGCGCCTCGATCGAGTTCGGCGACGGCAGCGGCGGTGTGCGGCAGTCGATGACCGAGTTCCACGGCGGCATCCTGTGCATCGTGGCGGCCGGCGAGGGCGCGCACCTGGCGGTGGTCACGGACGACGACGCGGACGTCGGCGTGGTCGGCCACAACATGCACGGCCTGATCGAGCAGATCGGGGTCCACCTCAGCGCGCCCGCCCGGGCGGCGGAAGGCGAGGCCGCGCAAGAGAGCGCGGTCATATGAGCGCGCGGAGCGAGCGGACGGTCGAAGGAGTCGCGGGGGTCGCGGGGGCCGCGGGGGTCGACGCCCCCGCCGCGCGGAGCGAGGTGGGCGCATGAGTCCGGGGCCGGTGCTGCCGGGGCGCGACGACGACCCGGACCGCCTCTACACCATCACCCGGGGCCGCAGCCGTTCCCCGGAGAACGCCTTCGACCTGGTGACCCTGATCGTCGCCGAGCGGCAGCCGGCGCCCGGGATGCAGTCGGAGCACGCCCGGATCCTGCGGATGTGCGAGGCCCCGACCGCCGTGGTGGAGGTGGCGGCGGAACTGGCGCTGCCCGTCTCGGTGGTGAAGATCCTGCTCGGCGACCTGCTGGAGTCCGGGGCGGTCACCGCCCGCCACCCCCGGTTCGCGCCGAACAAGGCCCGGCTGCCCGACCTCGACACGCTGAAGCAGGTGCTGCATGGCCTTCAACAGCTCTGACGTCTCGGCCGCCGGCGGCGTCCGGACCGCTGTGGAGGCCCGGCCCGCCGGCGCCGTTCAGGCTGCCGCTGACGTCCGGCCCGCCGGTGCCCGCACCCCGCTGCGGGCGACGGCCGACAACGCGCTGAAGATCGTCGTGGTCGGCGGCTTCGGCGTGGGCAAGACCACCCTGGTCGGCTCGGTCAGCGAGATCCGTCCGCTGAACACCGAAGAGGTGATGACCGAGGCGGGCGAGGGCATCGACCCGGTCGGCGCCTGGGGCAAGCGCTCCACCACGGTCGCCTTCGACTTCGGCCGGATCACCCTTTCCGAGCGGCAGGTGCTGTACCTGTTCGGCGCGCCCGGGCAGGAACGTTTCTGGTTCCTCTGGGACCGCCTGTTCAGCGGCGCCCTGGGCGCGGTCGTCCTGGTGGACACCCGGCGCCTGGAGGACTCCTGGTACGCCATCGACCGGCTGGAGCACCACGGCACGCCGTTCATCGTGGCCCGCAACAACTTCGGCGAGCCGGGCCACACCCTGGAGCAGGTCCGCGAGGCGCTGGACCTGCCGGCCGAGGTGCCGCTGGTGGACTGCGACGCGCGCGACCGCGAGTCCGGCAAGCGGGTGCTGATCGCCCTGGTCCACCACCTGGCCGTCCTGGCCGGTGCCGACGGAGCCGTCCTGGCCGGTGCCGACGGAGGCGTCCCGGCCGGTGCCGACGGAGCCGTCCCGGCCGCTGCCGCCGGGGAGGACGAGACGGTCCCCGCCGCGCAGCCAGCCCCGGCAGGGCCCCGCACCGCGATCTACGAGGAGAGCACCCCGTGACCGAGCCCGCCGCCACCCCGCCCCCGGGCTGCCCGGCGCACGCCGGCGCCACGCCGCTGTACGGGCCGCGCTTCCAGACCGACCCGTCCCAGCTCTACCGCGAGCTGCGCGCCGCGCACGGCCCGGTCGCCCCGGTCGAGCTGGCCGGCGGCGTGCCCGCCTGGCTGGTCATCGGCTACCGCGAGCTGCAGCAGGTGACCGGCCGGCCGCAGCTGTTCGGCCGCGACTCCAGCCGCTGGCACGCCTGGGCGACGCTGCCCGCCGACTGGCCGCTGAAGCCGATGATGGCGCCCGTCCCCTCGATCCTCTACGCCGAGGGCGAGGAGCACGTCCGGCGTTCGCGCGCGGTCACCGACGCGCTGGCCGGGATCGACCCGTACGAGCTGCGCAAGCACGCGGAGGAGATCGCCGACGGTCTGATCGACGAGTTCGCCGGGCGCGGCGAGGCCGACCTGGTCGCCGAGTACGCGCACCGGATGCCGCTGCTGGTGCTGTGCCGGGTGCTCGGCCTGGACGAGGAGCAGGCGCCGCAGTTGATCGCGGCGCTGCTGGCCATGCTGGACGGCGGCCCGGACGCGCCGGCCGGCGCCCAACGGCTGCTGGAGCTGATGCTCGCGCTGGTGGAGGAGAAGGCCGAGTACCCGGGCGCCGACGTCGCCTCGCGGATGCTGGCGCACCCGGCCGGGCTGACCCACGACGAGGTGATGCGCGACCTGCGGGTGCTGCTGATCGCCGGCCACCAGCCGAGCTCGTACTGGATCTCCAACACGCTGCGGCTGATGCTCACCGACGAGCGGTTCGCGGCCTCGCTGGCCGGCGGCCGGCGCAGCATCAGCCAGGCGTTGAACGAGGCGCTCTGGGAGGACACCCCGACCCAGATCTTCGCCGGACGCTGGGCGGTCCGCGACACCCAGGTGGGCGGCCAGCGGATCGGCGAGGGGGACATGGTCCTGCTCGGCATCGCCGGGGCCAACGCCGACCCGGCGGTCCGGCAGCCGGACGGCCGCCCGGCGGAGGGCAACCGGGCACACCTGAGCTACTCGTACGGCGAGCACGGCTGCCCGTTCCCGGCCCAGGAGGCGGCCGAGGTGATCGCCACCACCGCGATCGAGGTGCTGCTCGACCGGCTGCCGGACCTGCGGCTGGCGGTGGCCGAGCACGCGCTGGTGTGGCGGCCGTCGGCCTGGGTGCGCGGGCTGGTGGCGCTGCCGGTCTCGTTCACCCCCGGCCACCCGGCCTGATCCACCCGCACCCGCCGTTCGAAAGAGCCGCGAAACCCCTCGAACGCCCTCGAAACCTCCGAAAGGCTTCGGCTGTTTTCGAACGGCTTCGAATGGCTTCGAAAGGCTTCGAGAGAGCTTCTCCAGAGCTTCGAAAGAGAGACGTCGATGACCGCTGCCCCGGCCCGAATCGCCCTCGACCCGCTGGCCCGCGACAACGCGGCCGAGGGCGCCCTGCTGCGGGCCGCCGGCCCGGTGGTGCCGGTCGAGCTGCCCGGCGGGGTCGCCGCCTGGGCGGTGACGCGGCACGCCGCCGCACGTGACCTGCTCACGGACGCCCGGCTCGTGAAGGACGCCGCGCACTGGGCGGCCTACCAGCGCGGCGAGGTCCCGAAGACCTGGCCGCTGATCGGCCTGGCGGTGCCCGGCCCGAGCATGGTGACCACCGACGGGGCCGAGCACCGCCGGCTTCGGGCACTGGTCGCGCAGGCCTTCACCCCGCGCCGGGTGGAGCTGATGCGGCCGCGCGTCGAGGAGATCACCCACGCGCTGCTGGACGCCCTGGCGGCGGGCGAGCCGCTGGTGGACCTCAAGACGGCCTTCGCCTTCCCGCTGCCGATGACGGTGATCTGCTCGCTGCTGGGCGTACCGGAGTCGGACCACGGCCTGCTGCGCGACCTGTACGAGCGGTTCTTCGGCATCAAGCCGAACCCGGAGGGCATCCAGGCGACCGTCGCCGGGCTGAACGCCTTCGTCAACGGCCTGGTGGCGCAGCGCCGTTCGGCTCCCGGCGAGGACCTGGCGAGCGTGCTGCTGGCGGCCGACACGGAGGGCGGGGCGCTGAGCGACGCGGAGGCGGCGGCCACCCTGCGGGTGATCATCGCGGCCGGCCACGAGACGACGGTGAACCTGATCGGCAACGCGGTGCGGGCCCTGCTGGCCCACCCGGACCAGCTGGAACTGGTGCGTTCGGGACAGGTGTCCTGGGACGCGGTGGTGGAGGAGTCGCTCCGCTGGACACCGCCGACCAGCAACTTCCTGTTCCGGTTCGCCGCCGAGCCCATACCGGTCGGCGAGGTGGTGATCCCGGCCGGCGAACCGGTGCTGGTCTCGTACAACGCGATCGGCCGCGACCCGCTCCAGCACGGGGTGACCGCCGAGGTCTTCGACATCACCCGGGACCCGTCCCGCCACCTGTCCTTCGGCCACGGCCCGCACGTCTGCCCGGGCTCCCCGCTGGCCCGACTGGAGGCGGGGGTCGCGCTGCCCGCGCTGTTCGAGCGCTTCCCGGGGCTGTCGCTCGCGGTGCCGGACGTGGACCTGAGGCCGAGCCCCTCGCTGGTGGTCAACAGTCTGCTGGAGCTGCCGGTCCGGCTTTTCTGACGTCCGGTCATATCGCAAGGCCCCGGCTGGATTTGCGGCGGATGTCCGGTTGGACGTTCGGCTGAACGTCCGGTCGGGGCCTTCGGCTTCCGGTCGCGGGTCACGGTCGGGACACCGGCTTGTGAAGGTCGAACGGGGACCTTGGCGGGGGGCGGCGGCTGCGTTAACGTCTTCGATCAGTCCGGCCGCCGTCCGCTCGTGATCCCGTTCCGCGATTCCGTTCCGCGATTCCGTTCCCGTGAACCTGTCCGCGATCCCCGTGTAGGCCCATCTCCGGTACAGCGCAATGTCGTTCAGCCCACCGTCGGCAGCATGCCCTGGCGAGGAGAACCGCATTGACCCTCAACCCGACCGCGCCGCAACCGAGTTCCCGCCGCCGTCTGGCCGCCGTGCCCGTCCTGGTGGCGGCACTGGCGCTGACCGCGGCCTGCTCCAACAGCTCCGGCGGTTCGGGTGGCGGCGGAGGCGGATCGGCCGCCTTGCTGTCCGGCGACTGCGCCAGGTATCAGCCGTACGCCGGACACTCGGGCACCACCGTGACGATGTTCGCCTCGATCCTGAGCCCGGAGTCGGACAACCTGGAGAAGTCCTGGGCCGAGTTCAGCAAGTGCACCGGGATCAGGATCAGCTACGAGGGCTCGAACGACTTCGAGTCCCAGCTGCCGGTCCGGGTCTCCGGCGGCAACGCCCCGGACTTCGCGATCATCCCGCAACCGGGCCTGCTGGCGCAGATGGTGAAGAGCGGCAAGGTGGTGAAGCCGCCCGCCCAGACCGTTGCCAACCAGGACAAGTGGAGCCCGATCTGGAAGATGTACGGCTCGGTCAACGGCACCTACTACGCGGCCCCGATGAGCGCCAACATGAAGTCCCTGGTCTGGTACTCGCCGAAGGCCTTCACGGCGGCCGGCTACGACGTGCCCAAGACCTGGACCGACCTGATGGCGCTCAGCGACCGGATCGCCAAGGCCGGGGGCGCCAAGCCGTGGTGCGGCGGCATCGCCTCCGGGACGGCCACCGGCTGGCCGGCCACCGACTGGCTGGAGGAGGTGGTGCTCGGCTCGTACGGCGGCGAGGTGTACGACCAGTGGGTCGGCCACCAGGTGAAGTTCTCCGACCAGAAGATCACCACCGCGATGAAGACGGTCGCCGACTGGATGCAGAACCCGGCCTGGGTCAACGCGGGCTTCGGTGACGTGAAGTCGATCGCCACCACCACCTTCCAGGACGCGGGCACGCCGATCCTGAGCGGCAAGTGCCTGATGCTCCAGCAGGCCTCCTTCTACGAGGCGCAGTGGCCCAAGGGCACCAAGGTCGGCCCGGACGGGGACGTCTTCGCCTTCCACCTGCCCGCGGTGAACCCGTCGGTCGCCAACCCGGTCGAGGGCGGCGGCGAGTTCCTGGCGGCCTTCTCCGGGCGGCCCGAGGTACAGGCGGTGCAGAACTACCTGTCCAGTTCGGACTGGGCGAGCAGCCGGGTGAAGACCGCGAGCGGCTGGGTCTCGGCCAACCAGGGCGTGGACAAGAGCCTCTACACCGACCCGATCGACAAGCTGTCGGCGGAGGCGCTGACGGACCCGTCGGCGACCTTCCGCTTCGACGGCTCCGACCTGATGCCGGCCGCGGTGGGTGCCGGGCAGGAGTGGAAGTCGCTGACCGCCTGGTTCGCCGAGGGGCAGTCGATCCAGAAGACCGCCGCCGACATCGACGCCGCCTGGCCGCAGTAGCCGGGCCGTCCGTCCTGCTCGGTTCCGGGACTGGTTCCGGGGCTGGTCTCGGAGCCGGAAGCGGAGTTGGAGTCGGAGTTGGAACCGGAGTTGGCCCTGGCCCCGGTTTCGGGCCTGGGCCCGGCGCCGGCCTCCGGGGCCGACACCGAGGACCCGGTTCCCGGGGGGCGGGCACACCGAGGACCACCTGTCGAGGGCGGTGCGGGGCCACCCACCCGCACCGCCCGCCCCCTTCCCACCACACCCGAAGGGAAGCGCAGCCATGTCCGTAACCGGATTCCCGTCACCCGTCGCCGAATCGGCCGCTGGGAGGCTGGTCACCGAGAACCTGGCGGTCGGCTCCTGGAACGACGCGGCGGTCAAGTTCGGCAACACCTTCGGCGCCGTCGCGGGCTTCCTGGGCATCCTGCTGGTGGTCTTCCTGGCCGCCGGTCGGGCCCGGGGCCGCCTGGCCCGGCCGCTGGCGGTCGCGGTGTTCCTCGGCCCGGCGGTGCTGCTGCTGGCCGTCGGCCTGGTCGTGCCGCTGGTCCGCACGGTCTACCTCAGCCTCCAGAACGACGACGGCACCCGGTTCGTCGGCGGTGAGAACTTCGGCTGGGCCCTCACCTCCGACTCGGTGCAGAAGGTGCTGGTCAACACGCTGCTCTGGCTGGTGGTCGCGCCGCTCGTGGCGACCGGGCTGGGGCTGGTGCTGGCGCTGCTGGTCGACCGGATGCGCGGCCAGTCGGTGTACAAGTCGCTGATCTTCATGCCGATGGCGATCTCGCTGGTCGGCGCGTCGATCATCTTCAAGTTCGTCTACGAGTCGCGCGGGCCGGGCCAGCCGCAGATCGGCCTGCTCAGCCAACTCGCCGTCGCCGTGGGCTGGGACGATCCGCCGAACTGGCTGCTCTCGCAGCCGCTGAACACCTTCCTGCTGATGGCGGTGATGGTCTGGGTGCAGACCGGCTTCGCGATGGTGGTGCTGTCGGCGGCGATCAAGGCGATCCCGGACGAGGTGGTGGAGGCGGCCCGGCTGGACGGCGCGAGCGGGGTGCGGCTGTTCTGGTACGTCACCGTGCCGATGATCCGCACCACGGTGATGGTCGTACTGACCACCGTCATGATCATCACCCTGAAGGCCTTCGACATCGTCCGCACCATGACCGGCGGCAACTTCGGCACCCAGGTGCTGGCCAACGAGATGTACTCGCAGTCCTTCGTGCAGTTCAACTCCGGCCGGGGCAGTGCCCTCGCGGTGCTCCTCTTCCTCGCGGTGCTGCCGCTGGTGGCCTACAACATCGTGCAGCTGCGGAAGGAGCGTGAGGTCCGGTGACCGGGACGGACGGCCGAGAGCGGCCGGCGAAGTCGGTGCGGTCGGTGAAGTCGGCGCGGTCGGCGCGGTCGGTGAAGACGGTGAAGACGGTGAAGACGGTGCAGCCGGTGCGGAAGGCTTTCAGTAGTCCGCTGGCCTCGGTGTTCGTGATCGCGATGACGGTCCTCTGGACGATCCCGACGCTGGGCCTGCTGGTGACTTCTCTGCGCCCCAAGCAGGACGTGACGGCCAGCGGGTGGTGGAACGCCTTCCTCCATCCGGACCTCGGCCTCGGCAACTACCACTCGGTGCTGTTCGAGGGCGGGTCCGGCGCCTCCACCGGCCTGATGCCCTTCCTGGTCAACTCGCTGGCGATCAGCGTCCCGGCGACGGTCTTCCCACTGGCACTGGCGGCGATGGCGGCGTACGCGCTGGCCTGGGTGCGGTTCCGGGGGAGCGACGCGGTCTTCTTCACGGTGTTCGCGCTCCAGGTGGTGCCGCTCCAGATGGCGCTCATCCCGCTGCTGCGGCTGTTCGCCGGCGGTGCGCACCTGGGCTCGCTGACGCTGATCCCGGCGGTGGATTTGAAGGGCAGCTACGCGCCGGTCTGGCTGGCGCACACCATGTTCGCGCTGCCGCTGGCGGTGTTCCTGCTGCACAACTTCATCGCCCAGCTGCCGCGCGACCTGATGGAGGCCGCGGTGGTGGACGGCGCCTCGCACTTCAAGATCTTCCGCTCGATCGTGCTGCCGCTGTGCACCCCGGCGCTGGCCTCGTTCGCGATCTTCCAGTTCCTGTGGGTCTGGAACGACCTGCTGGTGGCGCTGACCTTCGCGGGCGGCACACCGGAGGTGGCGCCGATGACGGTGCGGCTGGCGCAGCTGTCCGGCTCCCTCGGCGGGCGCTGGGAGCTGCTCACGGCCGGGGCGTTCCTGTCGATCATCGTTCCGTTGATCGTCTTCTTCAGCCTCCAGCGCTACTTCGTCCGGGGGCTGCTGGCCGGATCGGTGAAGGGGTAGCCAGGGGAGTCCTGTGGTGGTGAGGGCATTCTGAACACGTTCGAAACTGATTTTTGAACTTGTTCAGAATGGTCTACAGTCGGCAGCGGCCGGGCGTTGAGCGCGCCGGTCCGCGGACCGCCCGATGGGTGCCGTCCGCATGCCTGCCGACCACTGAGGGGGACTCATGCCAGGCCCGTCCACGCCTGCCCCGTCCGATTCGCCCGGTCCGACCGAGTCGGCCGACTCGACCTCGCCGGGGTCGACTGAGTCGCTCGATCCGACTGGGTCACCTGACTCGACTGGGTCGCCCGACTTGATCGCGCCGGGGGCGACTGGGTCGTCCGACTTGACTGGGTCGCCCGATCTGACCGGGTCGCCCGATCTGGTCACGCCGGGGTTGACCGAGTCTCCTGACCTGACTGGGGCACCTGACCTGACCGGGTCGCCCGATCCGGTCACGCCGGGATCGACTGAGTCACCCGACCCGACCAGGTCGCCCGATCCAGTCGCGCCGGGTCCGACCCAGTTGTCCAACCCGTACGACGCGTTCGACCCGTACGGTCCGTACCGCCCGGCGGGTACTCACCCGCAGAGCAGGCCGGGCCCGGGCCGGGCGCCCGGCGTGGCCGTGCCCTCGCCCCCCGCGTGGCTGGCCCCCAGCGCCCCCGAGCGCCGGGTGGGGGCCACCCCCAAGATCCTCCTGGCGGCCCTGCTCACCGGCCTGCTGACGGCCTGGCTGCTCTACGACGGCCTGGGGCCCAACCTGCTGCTGCTCGGCGCCGCCACCGCTGTCGGGGCGGGGATCGCAGCCCGGACGGCCGGGCGCCGGATCCGACCCTGGACGGCGGTGTGGAGCCTGCTCGCCCTCGCCCTGCTCGCCGTCCCGGCCCGGTGGGACGCCGGCTGGCCCGCGGTGCCGGCCGTGGTCGGTGCGCTGGCGCTGGCCTCGCTGGCGCTGCACGGCGGCCGTCGCTGGCCGGGTGTGCTGTTCCCGCTGCCCGGCATCGTGTGGCAGCTGGTGTCCTCGGTGGTCTGGGTCTGGGAGAGCATGGACCGGCGGCCGCTGCCCGGCCGCGACCGGATCGTCCCGGTGCTCAAGGCGCTCGGGGTCGCCGCCGCCCTGTTGACCGTCTTCGGCCTGCTGTTCGCCAGCGCCGACGCCGCCATGGCGGATCTGCTGGGCGGTCTCAGCCCGGATCTCGACCTCGACCAGCTCCCGGGGCGTGGCGCGTTGTTCGTGCTCGGAACGGTGACCGTGCTGGGCTTCGCGCATATGGCCGCCGGCCCGCGCCGCTGGGACCGTACGGTGATCCGGCCGGGCCGGGAGCGGCGGCGGCTGGAGTGGGCGCTTCCGCTGATCGCGCTGAACCTGATGTTCGGTGTCTTCGCGGTGATCCAGGCCGTGGTGGTGCTCGGCGGCGCGGACGCCGTGCTGAGCAACACGGGGATGAGCCGCTCCGAGTACGCCCGGCAGGGCTTCTGGCAGCTGAGCGTGATCACCGTGCTGACGCTGGTCGTGGTGGCGGTCGCCAACCGCTGGGCGCCGCGCACCACCGTGGCCGACCGCAGGGTGGCGCGGATCCTGCTCGGGCTGCTCTGCCTGCTGGCGCTGGCCGTGGTGGCCTCGGCGCTCGGCCGGATGTGGTTCTACGTGGACGCCTCCGGGCTCACCCGGCTGCGACTCTGGGTACTGGTGGTCGAGGTCTGGCTGGGCGCCGTCTTCCTGCTGCTGATCGCCGCCGGGCTGACCCGCCGTGCCGGTTGGCTGCCGCGCGTCGTCGTCCTCAGCGGGATGCTCACCGTCGCGGTCTACGGCCTGATGGGCCCGGACGCGATCGTCGCCGAGCAGAACGTCACCCGGTACGAGCAGGCGCTGCGGGACGACCCGCGCACCGCGGCCATCGACCTGCGCAACGTCCGCGGGCTCTCGGCGGACGCGGTACCCGCCCTGGACCGGCTCCCCGAGCCGCAGCGGAGCTGTGCGCTGCAGCTGATCGGGCAGGGCCTGGGGGCGGAGTCGAAGCCCTGGTACGCGACCAACCTCGCGGCCACCCGGGCCCGGGAGATCCTGGCGGAGCGGCCGCGGGTCGACTCGACGACGGTCGGCCGTACGGCCTGCGATCAGGCGGGGCTGGCGTCCGAGGCCTGGTAGGCCGTCCGAGGGTGGAGGCGGGGGCCGCGGACAGCGGTAGGGCCGGCCGGGAGCGTGCTGCTCCCGGCCGGCCCTTGGCGTCGTGCGGCGCCGGTCCGTCACCTACGGCGTCGGCGCGCGGTGGCGGTGGCGGCGTCGGCGCACGGTGACGGTGTCAGTGCATCGCGACGGCGGAGGAGCCGCTCGGCAGGTCGCTGGCCTTGGCCTTGATCACGAAGACCGCGACGAGCAGGGCGACCGCCGCGAGCGCGGCGCCCACGATGAAGCCGTGCGAAATGCCCTGGGTGAGCACGGTGTTCGCGGCGTCGGTGCCCTGCGGGAACTCGTGGTGCTGCTGGAGGTAGGCCAGCTGCTCAGGCTTCGCGCTCTCCATGAACTTCGGCAGCTGCACGGCGGCCTCGGCCGTGGCGTAGTGCGCGAAGACCGTGGTCAGGATCGACAGGCCGAGCGAACCGCCGATCTGCTGCATCGAGTTGAGCAGGCCGGAGGCGGCGCCGGTCTCCTCGCCCGGGACGCCCGCGACCGCGAGCAGCATCACCGGGACGAAGATCAGACCCATGCCGAAGCCGAACACCACCGTGGGGCCGAGGACCCCGTCCAGGTAGCCGCTGTCCTTGCTCATCTGGGTCAGCCAGGTGAGGCCGACGGTGACCAGCAGTGCGCCGCCCGCCATGAAGGGCTTCGGGCCGTACTTGGCTTGGAGGTTGGAGGCGATCTGCGCGGCGATGATGATCGCGACGCTGATCGGGAGGAAGGAGACGCCGGCCTTCAGCGGGCTGTAGCCGAGCGGGCCCTGCACGAACAGCACGACGTAGAAGAAGATGCCGAACATGGCCGCCGCCAGGCAGAGCATCATCACCAGGCCGCCGGTGCGGTTGCGGTTGGCGAACAGGTGCATCGGGGTGATCGGCTGGTCGGTGCGGCTCTCGACCACGAGGAAGGCGGCGAGCAGGATCGCGCCGGCCGCGAAGGAGCCGAGCGTGATGCCGTCCGACCAGCCGTCCGAGGCGGCCCGGATGAACCCGTAGACCAGGCCGACCAGGCCGAGCGTCGAGGTGAGAGCGCCGGGGAGGTCGAAGCGGCCCGGGTGGCGCTCGGACTCGGCGATGTGGCGCGGCGCGGCGATCGCGATCAGGATGGCGATCGGCACGTTGACGAAGAACACCCAGCGCCAGTTCAGGTACTCGGTGAGCAGACCGCCGGCCAGCAGGCCGATCGCGGCGCCGGAACCCGCCACCGCCGAGAACACGCCGAACGCGCGGTTGCGTTCCGGTCCCTCGTCGAAGTTGGTGGCGATCAGGGCGAAGGCGGTCGGGGAACAGATCGCGCCGCCGATGCCCTGGAGCGCGCGGGCGGCCAGCAGCAGGCTGCTGTCCTGCGCGAAACCACCGAGCAGTGAGGCCAGGCCGAACAGCAGGGTGCCGAAGATGAACACCCTTCGGCGGCCGAGGATGTCACCCGCTCGACCGCCGAGCAGCAGCAGCCCGCCGAAGGTCAGGGTGTAGGCGTTGATGACCCACGACAGGTCGGTGGTCGAGAAGCCCAGGGCGTCCCTGATGTGCGGCAGTGCGATGTTCACGATGGTCGCGTCGAGGACCACCATGAGCTGGGTGGCGGCGATGACGGTCAGGGTGATGCCCTTGCCCCGCCCCTGGTTCGTCCGCGGTGGTGGGTTCTTGCTGAGCGTGTCGGAGATAGCCACGAATGTGCCCCCTGCTGGCTATGTGCTCGGTGGTGCGGGGCCGGCGGAGTCGCCGGTCCGGGCATGGCACTGCGCCCTTGCGCAGGCCGAGAAGGAACGGGATCGTTCACTAAGCGGGACGATATCCTGGCCGTGATTGTGAACGCAAGCGTTCCTTAAGGGTGGTGGCGATGGAGCGGTTGGTGCGACGCCTGGTGGCGGACCGGTCCGGTCGGTTGCCGGGTGGTTCGGCGGGGCCGGCGCCCGGAGAGGCGGCTGTTCGGCCCGAGGTCCTCCGGCCTGAGGCCGTGCGGTCCGGGGCTGTCCGGTCCGGGGCCGTTCGACCGGGGGAGGAGGGTGTCGGGGTGGCGCCAGGGGGGTCGGGCGCCGGGCCGGGCTCGGGGCCGGGTGGCGAACCGGGCTTCTGTCCGGTGCGGGCCGCCCGCCAGGCGCTGACGCGGCCGGCGCGGCGCCGGGGGAAGGAACTGGAGAACGCGATCTTCGAGGCCGCCCTCGACCAGCTCACCTCCGGCGGATACGCGCGGCTCACCATGGAAGGGGTCGCCGGCGCGGCGCGGACCGGGAAGGCCGCGCTCTACCGGCGCTGGGCGTCCAAGGACGAACTCGTCATCGACGCCCTGGACGCCACTCTTCCACGCCCTTACGACACCCCCGACCTCGGGTCCGCGCGTGACGAACTCCACCGGCTCATCGAGGGGTTCACGCAGGCGATGGCCTCCCCGACGGGCTCCGCGCTCAACGCGCTGATGGGCGAGATCGACCAGGAGCGGGCCGAGGTCTTCAAGGCCTTCATCACCGACCGGGTCATCGAGCCGACCGCGCGGACCATCCTGGAGATCCTGCGTCGCGGTGCCGAGCGCGGCGACGTCCGGCCCGGTGCGGCCACCCCGCTGGTGGCCGACGTCATTCCGGCGGTGCTGCTCTACCAGGTCAAGATCCGCGGGCTGGAGAACATGGGGCCGGGGTTCGCCGGTCGGCTGGTGGACGAGGTGCTGGAGCCGATGATCCGGGCCTGAGGCGGTCGCTGCCGGGCCCGGGCACTGCCGGACCCGGTGCCTCCCCCGGACCCCTCCCTCCCGGGAGGCGGATTCGGCGGTCATGAGCGGGCTTAGGCTGGAGGCTGCCCCCGCTGAACGGATTACGCCATGCCCATCGTCCCCCCGACGCACTCCGTCGAACGCTCGCTCCGCCGGGCCGGCGCCAAGATCGTCGTCGGTCTCGACGAGGTCGGGCGCGGCGCCTGGGCCGGGCCGGTCACCGTGGGCGCGGCCGTCACCGGTCTGCGCAAGGCGCCGGAAGGGCTGACCGACTCCAAGCTGCTCACCGAGCTGCGCCGCCGCGCGCTCGCACCCGTCCTCGCCGACTGGGTCACCGCGTACGCGCTCGGGCAGGCCACCCCGCAGGAGTGCGACGAGCTCGGCATGACGGCGGCGCTGCGCCTGGCCGCCGTCCGCGCGCTGGAGGCGCTGCCGGTCGAACCCGACGCGGTGATTCTGGACGGCAAGCACGACTACCTCGGTGGACCCTGGCGGGTGCGCACGGTGATCAAGGGCGACCAGTCCTGTATCTGCGTCTCCGCCGCCTCGGTGCTCGCCAAGGTCCACCGCGACGGCCTGATGGCCGAACTGGGCGAGGGGTGCCCGGACTACGGCTTCGCCGACAACGCCGGCTACCCGTCCCCGGTGCACCGTGCCGCGCTGGAGGAGTTCGGCCCCACCGAGCACCACCGGCTCTCCTGGGCGTACATGGACGGACTGCCGAAGTGGCGCCATCTCAAGCGCGTTCGGGAGGGTGCGGGCGACGGCCAGGGGTCCGCCGACGAACAGTTGACGCTCGGTTTCTGACGGTCCGTCTGGAATTGCCCCGGGAGGGGGCGGCAGGAGGCCGGTGCCCAAGGGGTGGGGTGCCCGTGCGCGTCCGACCGGCATTTGATAGATATCCGGGTATGCCTGTCTTCCCCGAGGAGCCGGAGATTCACGAGAGCCTCCCGGGCCCCGGCGTTCCCTTCCTCCGCGAGTCGGACGCACAAGCCCCCGCCACCGCACCCACCACCGTCGTCGCCCCGGCTCCGGTGCCCGGACCCCGTCCGGCGCCCCCGCGCCCGGCCCCGCCGCGCGCCGCCCGTCCGGG
>NZ_LFVW01000272.1:0-14544 GCF_001182915.1 Kitasatospora sp. MY 5-36 | reverse complement strand
CGACCGTACGGCTGGCGGTGCCCCGCGGCGCCGCGCGCACCGGCCGCACGCGGGGGCCGCGGCCCGGGGCGACGAGTCCGCAGTCGAAGGCGTGGACGATGGCGGCGGCCCGGTCGCGCAGCCCGAGCTTCCCCAGGATCCCCGCGAGCTGCGCGGCCACGGCATCCTCGGAGGAGGCCAGGGCAGCGGCGATCTCGTCGTCCCTCAGCCCGCAGCCGACCGCGTGGAGCACTTCGCGCTCCCGCTGCCCGAGTTCGGCGCTGAGCGGCCGGCCCGTCCCGGCGGTCGTCGGCATCGCTGCCCCCTCAACGAGAGTCCCGCTCAGGTTCCTCCGGCCGGCGCACCCTTTCCCGCCCCGCGCGCGGACCGTTGCCAGGCGAACGGTACCTCCTCGTACGGGACGGTAAACCGTGGGACGGCGCGGGACGTCGACGGAGCAGCCTGCGGCGGCCGTCGGTCGCGGCCGCTCTCACCCGCTGTCAGGAGCGAGGGTCCCGGTGACGGTGAACGGCTCCCCGACGAACCGGCCGAGTCGTTCGGCCCAGGCCAGCGCCACGTCATCGGGCACCTCCGCTCCGGCCAGGCGGGCGGCGGCCAGGGTGGCCGGGAGTGCGCCCTGGTCCAGCAGGACGGCCCACTGGCCGGCGGTGAGGGCCAGGTAGCGCAGGTCGGGGCACTCGGCGAGCGCGGTGAGGTTCCGGACCTCCGCCCGGGAGAGGTCCAGGCTGCGGAGGTTCGGGACGGTGCGCAGTGGGGCGATGTCGACGGGCCCGGATGTGGCGAGGTCGAGGGCGGTCAGGTGCCGGTGGCCCGCGAGCGGCACGAGGTCGCCGCCGTGCAGGGTGACGCCCAGGAACTCGACGGGCAGCTCCCGAAGAGGGGACAGGTCGTCGACAGGGCGGCGTTGGAGTTCGAGGCGCCGCAGGTGGGGAGCGGCGGTGAGCGGGGTGAGGTCCATGAGCCCACTGGGGGCGTTGCAGTGGATCAGGACGGTCTGAACGCCGGGTGGGACGTCCTGAGGAATTCCGTCCGCCACCAGCTCGGGGCTGGAGCCGAATTCACGTGGGCCTTCCACGAACTCGATGTAGTCGACCTCGTCCTCCTCCACTTCGTAGGCGTCCCGCTCCAGCAGGTCCAGGTAGCGGGCGAGGAGTGAGGTGACGGAGTCGCAGACGTAGAGCGGCCCGTCGTAGTAGTCGCGGCCGATCTGGATCACCTGGCCGGGACGTCCGGCCCGGGCCGGGGACATGTCGACCGCCAGGTAGTTGCCGTCGTCGGCGGTCGCGAACGGCAGCCAGCCCGGGTGCTCGTGGCAGCGCCGGACGGTGTCGAGCGGCTCGGCGTCGAGGACGACCGAGTCCCAGGAGGTCTCCCAGCCGGACCACACCGGCTCCCACAGGTTCGCGTTGACGGCGACCAGGCGTGCCAGGGGCATCCAGGCGAGGCTGCCGAAGAGGCCGAGCGCCTCGTCCCCACTGCCGTCGGCGATCAGGTAGAGCGCTCGCAGGTCGGCGGGCAGCGGCCGGCCGAGCCGGCGCTCGGCGTCGTCGAGTGCCGTGGTGGTCACCGGCGGTGGCAGCTTCTCGGCGTGTCCCAGGATGTCGGCACGCCGCTCCAGATAGGCCCGCAGCCGGGTGACCGCGAGGTCCGGATCGCCCGCCGGGGCGGCGCCGCTCTCCTCCTGGGCGAAACCCGGCTGGGACAGCCGACAGTCGTGGTCCAGGACGGCCAGGAACCCGGGACGGGCATCGTGCAGGCGGGAGACGACCTGCCGGGACGCCGTCAGGGCGAACTCGCCGGACGACCGGCACCGTATCTCCAGATTCGTGCGCTCCCAACCGCGGGCCGCGCCCACCGCCGCCGTCACGTCGTCCAGGCCCTGGAAGATCGCGGCCCCGTGGACCGGCCGCGGCTTCTCACCGGCGATGGTGTACCGACCGGAGACGCCCAGGCCGAACAGGCCTTGACGGCTGGCCAGCACCGCCTCCGTCCAACCCTCGGGTGCGTTCGCCGCGATGCTCTCGGCCACCCGCGCGACGCCCTGCTCCACCTGCTCGGCCATGCTCTGCTCCGGTTCTGTCGACACTGCCGGTGATCATCTCAGGGGGCTCTGACAGACCCGTGGGCCGAAGTGCCGGGCGCACGGGCTCGGTGAGACCAGTCGGCCTGGTGCTCTTCCGGCCGAGTACCGGTTCGGGCCGGGCCCGCCCGCCCGGCCCGGACCGGAACCGCGGGAGAGCCGACGGTCCGTCGAACAGGGTGGACGGGCCCTGGTAGAAAGGGAGTTCGCGCGGCAGCGGTCGACACAGGGGCGGAGCCGGGGAGTGGTGGAATTCGAAGACGGCCACGGGCCCACGAACATCCGGAACGTCGTCACCGACAGTACGGTCCACTACCTGGTGCAGATCGGTGTGCTCAACGGGGAGCTGCACCTCACCGTGCCGCCCCGGGCCGTGGCGGCGGAGACACCGCTCGGCCTCGCCGAGGAGCGACTCGCCCGCAGCCTGCTGTTCCAGTGGCGGGCCGAGGCCGACGCCTGGGACATGGCCGACCCCGAGCCGCTGGCCGTCCGCTGGGTGCACAGCCGCACCGCGCTCGCGCCGGGGGCCGAACTCGGCGGGCGCGGCGACCGGGTCGGCACGATGGCGGAGGCCCTGCTGGGACTCGACCACCGCCGCCTGCTGATCCTCGGCGGGGCCGGCGCGGGCAAGACGACCCTCGCCGTGCTGCTCACCCTGGAGCTGCTCGCCCGCCGGCTCACCCGCGGCGAGGACGTCCCGGTGCCCGTCATGCTCTCGCTGGAGTCCTGGGACGCCGAGCGGGTCAACTTCCACGACTGGCTGGCCGGCCGGATCACCGAGGAGCACCCCGGTCTGCCCCGGGTGGACGGGCTCCACCCCGCCCGCCGACTGGTGAGCGAGCGCCGCCTGCTGCCCGTCCTGGACAGCCTCGACGAACTGCCCGAGCACCGACGGACCGCTGTGCTCGGCGCCCTCGGGCGCCAACTGGGCCAGGAGGGCGGGGTGGTGCTGATCTGCCGGACCGAGCCCTACCGCGAACTGGTGGCCACCCAGCGGGACGTGCTCCGGGTGGACTCGGCGATCGAGGCGCTGCCGCTGGCCCCCGGCGACGTCGCCTCCTACCTGCACCGGGCCCGGCAGCCCTCGCGCGCCGCGCAGTGGGCGCCGCTGCTCGCCGAACTCCGCGCGGCGCCCGGCAGCCCGGTGAGCCGGGCACTGTCGACGCCGCTGATGGTCTGGCTGCTGCGGCGCGGGTACGAGCGGGCCCCGGCGGACCCGGGCGAGCTGCTGGACCGCGGGCGCTTCGCGACCGCCTGGCAGGTGGAGCAGCACCTGCTCGACCGGATCGTGCCCGCCTCGTTCCCGCCGCTGCCGCCGGCGCCCGACCGCCTGCACCCGCCCCGGCGGTGGGAACCGGACCGGGCCCGGGCCTGGCTGTCCTTCCTGGCCCGGCTGATGAACCGCCAGGAGACCGCCGAGCTGGCCTGGTGGCGGCTGTTCGGCGCGCCACTGCCGCGGGCACTGGCGGCGCCCGCGCTGATCGTGGTGGGGATCGCCCTGTCGGTGCTGATCGACCTGGGGCTCGGGGCCGTCGGGGGCTCCGGCCACCCCTTCGGCTTCGGCACCGCCGTGGGCCTCGGCGTCGCCCTCGCGGGCCTGGTCCGCACGGCCGGGCAGGGCTGGTTCGGGGACGAGACCTCGACGCCCCGACGGCGGGTCAACCCGCTGCGCTTCGCCGGGGCCCTGCGCTCGGCCGGCCGCAACGGGAGGCTGGGCCGGGCCTGGCGGCTCACGGTGGTGATCGGCGGGCCGCCGGTGATCCTCGCCCTGGTCGTGCTCCAGCTCCTGGCACCGGCGGCGGAGGGTCTCGCACTGGTGGCGGCGGTGCTGCTGTCCGCCTATCTGATGGTCGCGTTGGCGGCCCCCTCGGACACCGTGGACGCCGCGACCCCCGACGCGCTGCTGCGCTCGGAGCGGACCTCGGTCCTGGTGACGCTGCTCGTCCTCGCACCACTGCTCGCCGCCGGGATCGGGCTGATGGACTGGTCGCGGGCCCATCTCTACCGGTACAGCCAGGTGGACTGGTCCTATCCGCTGGCGACCTGGTGCGGGGCCGGCGCGACGTTCCTGCTGCTCAGCCCGTGGAGCCGGTGGCTGCTGGCCCGGTGCTCGCTGGCCCTCGTCGGCCGGCTGCCCTGGCCGCTGATGACCTTCCTGCGGGACGCCCACCGGGCCGGCCTGCTCCAGCGCACCGCCGGGACGTACCGCTTCCGCAACCTGCGGCTCCAGCAGCACCTGGCCGCCAAGGCCGGGCCCCGCTCGGGAGGCCAGGGAGGCTCGGGGACTGCGGGGGTCCCCGCGCCCCGGGCGACGCCGGACGGAGCGACGACGGTCGCGACCGGTCCCCTCGCCGACCTGACCCTGCCCCCGGCCTCGACCTGGCGCGGCCTCACCGTACGGCGCGACCCGGACTCGTACCTGCTCACCGGCCGCGTCCGCGCCGTCATGCTCGCGCACTGGGGCCCGCTCGGCGCCCTCCTGGGCCTGCACCTGGTCCGGATCACGGTGAGCGGCACCTGGGACCGACTCGACTCCTGGAAGCCGATCGTCGGCGTGCCCGCCCTCGGCCTGCTGGTGATGCTGATCAGCCTCCTGCGCCGACGGCACATCGAACTGCACATCACCGACACCTTCATCGCCGCCCGGACGGGCCGGCACCGCTGCCGCTACGAGTGGCGCGACGTGGACGAAGTCGCCGTCCGCCGGGTGCACCTCCGCGGCCGTGACACCCCCGTCCACGGCATCCACGTCCGGCCGCGGACGGGAGCGCCCCTGCCCCCGGCCCGCTGGCGGGGGCGGGACGGGTGGTACCTGGTGCAACCGATGAACGTGGTCCGGACCCTGCCTCCCGACCTCACCGAGGCGCTCGCCGAGCTCTCCGGCGGGCGCTGGCGGCCGTGACGCGGACCAAGGGCCGGAGAGGGCTCTGCCCGGCTACGGATGGCAAAGGCTCTGGCCGAGCACGTAGCAGCGCAGGTCGACGTCCTCGGGCAGGACGGGCGCGGCGCCGGGAAGGGCGACGGCGCCGACCGTGACGATGAACGTCCTGGTCACGGCGTCGCTCCCCTTCTTGTTCTGTGGGGCCTGGAAGAGCAGGTAGCGGGCCGACAGGTAGTCCTCGACGGTGAGGTGGGGGCGGGCGAGGAGGTCGAGGGCGGCGGAGTGCAGGACGGCGCTGTCCCGCGGTGTGGGAGTGGCCGAGTAGACCGGCCTGCCGCCGGTCTCGATCCGGGAGGCGTCCAGGCCCCGGGCCGCGTAGCGGGCGACGAGTTCGGCGTCGGCGCGGTGCGCGGCCTCGCCCCGCAGGAGGCGGTTGCCGGCGATCCGCCGCCCGTCCGGCAGGAGCACCCAGTTCTGGAGGGTGTCGCCCTCGACGCCCTCGGCGGCGAAGCGCCGCTCGGCGAGACGGCCGTAGCGAAGCATCGCTTCCGAGGCCGGGGTCGCCAGGCCCCCGGTGTAGGCGCGCGTGGCCTGGTCCCACTCCGCGCCCTCGCGCAGACGGCCGACCTCGCCGAGCCGGTCGTAGTTGGTGTCGCCCTCCCGGATCGGGGTCCGGAAGCGCTCCGGGTGGAAGAAGGCGCCGGCCGGGCCGGGAGGCGGGCCCATCGCGACGGCGAGACGGTAGCGCCAGTCGACCAGCCGCTCGTGGACGGTGGCCAGCGCGGCCGCCCGGGCCGGCAGGCCCGGGGCGGTGTCCCACAACTGGGCCAGCAGGTCGGCCGCTTCGGCGGCGGCGGCCGCCTGCTCGGAGGCGAAGGCGCGGGCCGTGGCCTGCCGGGCCGGGTCGGCGAAGCGCAGCGCGAGCGGGCTGGTGGGGAAGTCGCCGGGGGTGATCGGTGCGGTGGGCATGGCTCTCTCCTGATACGCCCTCTTGGGCCGGGCTCGGACGAACCGGCCCCACGTGGACGGAGGATCCCCCTCCGGGGCCAAGCCTGGATCAACACCGGGCCCGGCGTGGAGAATTGCCCCATGCGTATTCTGATCGTCACCACCGGCTCCCGCGGGGACGTCGCGCCGTTCACGGGCCTGGGCCAGCGTCTGGTGGACGCCGGGCACCGGGTGGCCGTGGTCGCCCATCCGACCTTCGCGGCGCTGCTCGAGTCCTGCGGCCTGGAGCACCGGCCGCTGCCGGGGGATCCGGAGGAGCTCATCCGGGCCAGGGCCCGCGCGACCTCCCCGGAGGAGATCCGCGCGCTGATGACCGCGTTCGTGGACGGGCTCGCCGACGGCGTGGCGGACGCCGTCGCGGGCGGGGCCGACCTGCTGCTCACCGCCTTCGCCCCGTCGCCGCTCAGCCTGACGGCGGGGGACGCGTACGGTGTGCCCGTCCTCGGCACGTACCTCACGCCCGCCTTCGCCACCACGGAGTTCCCGCTGCCCGGCCCCGCCGGCGGCGCGGACCTGGGACCGGAGGGCAATCTCGCCGCCGGCCAGGAGCGGCTCCGGGGCGCGGACCGAATGTTCTCGAGTGCCGTGGACCGGATGCGCGAGCGCCTCGGCCTTCCCGGCACGACGTCGCCGGAACCGCTCGGGCACACCCGTCCGGTCGTCCACGGTTACAGCCCCGTGCTGCTGCCGCGCCCGGCGGACTGGCCGGCCCCGGTCGACGTGGCGGGCTTCTGGTGGCCCGCCCGGCCGCTGGGCTGGCAGCCTCCGGGCGACCTGGTCGACTTCCTCCAGGCCGGTCCGGCCCCGGTGTTCATCGGCTTCGGCAGCATGGCCCCCGGGGAGGGCGAGCGGCTCGGCGAGCTGGTGACGGCCGCGGTACGGCAGGCGGGGGTGCGCGCGGTGGTCCAGGCGGGCTGGGCCGGGCTGGAGGCGGCGGGTGACGGCGTGTTCTGCGTCGGCGACGTGCCCCACGACTGGCTGTTCCCCCGCACGGCCGCCGTCGTCCACCACGCCGGGGCGGGCACCACGGGCGCCGCGCTGCGCGCCGGGGTCCCCGCCGTACCGGTGCCCGTGATGGCCGACCAGCCGTTCTGGGCGGCCCGGCTGCACCGGCTGGGAGTGGCCCCGCAGCCCGTGCCGTTCGCCGACCTCACCGCCGAGCGCCTCGCCGCCTCGATCACGGCCGCTCTGGCCGAGCCGGTCCGCCGCCGTGCGGCCGCCGTCGCCGGGCTCATGGCGGGCGAGGACGGCGCCGGTGCCGTCCTGGCCCACGTCGCCCGGATCGCCGAGGCCCCCGGCCGCTGAGCCTGGCCGCTAACCCCGGCAGCTGAGCCTGGACGGTCTGACACCCGGCCAGGGCACGCGCCCCGGACGGCCGGCGGCGGTCCACCCACTCTTGGATAGGCTGCCGGGATGATCCCCGACGCCCCCCGGCTGCTGCGCGCCGACGCCGCCCGCAACGCGGAAAAGATCATCCGGGCCGCCCGGGAGGTCTTCACCGAACAGGGCCCCGACGCCCACCTCGACGACGTGGCGCGCCGGGCCGGCGTCGGGGCCGCCACGCTGTTCCGCCGCTTCCCCGACAAGGCCGCGCTCCTGCGGGCCGTACTGGACCAGGGCTTCGGCGAGCGCGTCCGGCCCGTCATCCAGTCCGCCGCCGACGACCCCGACCCCGCGTCCGGGCTGGCCCGGGTGCTGGCGGCGGCCCTGGAGTCGGTGGCCGGCGACTACAACGTCCTGGCCGCCGCCCGCGCCGCCGGCGTCCTGACCCCGGCGACCGGCGAGGAGTTCTTCGCCGCTCTCGACGCCCTCCTGGCGCGCGGTCAGAGCGCGGGCGTGATCCGCGCCGACCTCGTGCCCGACGACCTGCACCGCATCGTCGTCATGCTGGTCTCGGTGCTGTGGACGATGGACCCCCGCGAGGACGGCTGGCGCCGGTACCTGGCCCTGGTCCTCGACGGCCTCTCCCCCGCCGGGGCCCGCCCACTGCCCTGCCCCGCCCCCGCGCTGCACTCCCGCACGCCCTGACGCCCCGCCTGGTGTCGGCGGCCCCGCCGGGCCGCCGACACCACCGGCCGTCAGCGCGCCGGATCCAGCCGGAGCGCCGAGGCCGGGCACCTGGCTGCCGCCTCCCGGGCCTCTTCCGCCGCCCGTCCGACGGGCTCGGCGGCGAGCACGACGACCTGCCCGGCCTCGTCCTGGTCGAACACCGACGGCGCGGTCACCGCGCACTGCCCCGACGACACGCACCGCGAGGTGTCCGCCACCACCCGCGCGGCGGGCCGCTCGCGCTGCCGCTCCCCGGTCACCACAGGACCGGGACCTCGCCGAGGCCGCCCGCCAGCCGTTCGGAGTGGTCGCGCAGGTTGTGCGCGTCCACCGCCAGCCGCAGGCCGGGGAAGCGCCGGAACAGCGCGGTCAGCGCGATCTGCATCTCGGTGCGGGCCAGCGCGTTGCCGATGCAGTAGTGGCCGCCGTGCCCGAAGGCGAGGTGCGCGTTAGGGGAACGCGACGGGTCGAAGGCGTCCGGCTCCTCGAACGCCCGGCCGTCCCGGTTCGCGGCGTTGATCGCCACCAGCACCGCCTCGCCCTTCGCGATCGCCGTCCCCGCGAGGGTGACGTCCTCGCGGGCGTAGCGGGTCAGGCCCAGGGCACCGGGCGCGGCCATCCGCAGGACCTCCTCCACGGTGGCGCGGGCCGACCCCTCGGGGTCGGCGGCGAAGCGGTCCCGCCGGCCGGTGTCGCTCAGCAGGAACAGGACCCCCAGGTCGATCCGGGCCGAGGTCGTCTCGTGGCCCGCGAACAGCAGCCCCACCGCCAGGCGGGCCATCTCCTCCTCGGTGAACGAGGGGTCCTGCGCCTGTACGGCCAGGATGTCGCTGATCACGTCCTGGCCCGGCCGCTTGCGCTTCTCCTCGGCGATGGCGGACACGTACGCCTCGAACTCGGCCATGGCGGCGGCCCCGTCGGCCCCGCCGTACAGCGCGGCGATCCGCTCGGACCAGCCGCGCAGCAGGCCACGGTCCTCGACCGGCACGCCCAGCAGCTCGCAGATCACCATCACCGGCAGCGGGAACGACAGGTGGTCGTGCAGGTTGACGGCGCGTCGCGGATCCCCCGAACGCTCCTCGTCCATCGCGTCCAGGCAGGACGCGGCGAGTTCCCCGATCCGCTCGCCCAGCCGCCGCATCCGCGGCGCGCTGAACGCGGGCGCCAGCATCCGGCGCATCCGCGTGTGCTCCCGGTCCTCCTCCTCCGGCGAGGGGGCGGGGCGCGTGTGCAGCGCCGAGGACGAGATCCTCGGGGCGCCCTCGGTGTCGGGGCGCAGCCGGGAGAACCGGGTGTCGCTCAGGATCTCCCGGGCTTCCTCGTAGCGGGTCACCAGCCAGGCCGGGTCGCCGGCGGGTGTCGTCACCCTGGCGATCGGGCCTTCCTCGCGCAGGCGCGCGAGCAGCGGCGCCAGGTCCAGGGCGTTGGGGCGCTCGAAGGGTAACTGCGGTGCGGGGGCGGTCATGGTCTCTCCTCGCCGGCCGAAGGGCCACAAGAGCAGTGAACGCTTGACGGAGCCGTGCTCTCCTTGCCCGTCCGGACCAGGGCGGACGAGTGCCCTTCCGGCCGACAAGTGAGAGTCAACTCTCTCTTACTGGGAGCGTAACACCACCGGCACGCACAGTCAGCCTCCAGAACGCTGCCGGGAGGAGGGCACCCGTCGAGGCCGGCGGCAGCCGAAATGCTGTCGCTCCGCCGGTCAGGGACCGCTACGGTGCGCCGTTGTGGATGACGAAGACCCGAAGGACCTGGTCCGGCGTGGATACGACCTGCTGTCCGCGCATTACGAACGCGCGTTCAACAGCGAGACGAAGTACGGATCGTGGATCGAGGAGTTGCTCGGGCGGCTCCCGGACGCGGGCACGGTCCTGGACGTGGGGTGCGGGACCGGAGTCCCCGTGGCCCGCTCCCTCGCCGCAACAGGGCGCCGTGTCACGGGCGTCGACATCAGCGACGTCCAGATCCGGCGGGCACGGGAGCTGGTGCCGGAGGCCGAGTTCATCCGGGCGGACGCCACGACCCTGGCGTTCCCGCCGGGGACCTTCGACGCCGTGGTCTGCCTGTACGCGCTGATCCACATTCCGGTCGGGGAGCAGCCGGCCCTGCTGGGGCGGATCGCCTCGTGGCTGCGGCCGGGAGGCTGGCTCCTCGTCACCACCGGGCACCAGGCCTGGACCGGCACCGACGAGAACTGGCTCGGCGGCGGGGCCGCGATGTGGTGGAGTCACGCGGACGCGGCGACCAACCGGTCCTGGCTGCTGCGCGCCGGCCTGGAGGTGGCGCACGAGGAGTTCGTCCCCGAGGGCGACAGCGGCCACGTCCTGTTCTGGGCGCGGCGGCCCGTGAGCTGACGGGCCGTGCGGGGGCCGTGGCAGAGCGGTCGCGGGACGTACGCCGCCCACGGCCACGGCGGGCCCTCCGCTGATAGGTTCCAGCGATGAACGAGCAACTACCCGACGGCGGCGTCGAACTGTCCCCCGACGAGATCGAGGCCCTCCCCGCCAGGTGGTCGTCCTGCTGGACTCCGGGTGAGGTCGCGCAGCGGTTGGCCGGGATCGGCACGCCCTGGTACGTGGCCGCGGGCTGGGCGCTGGACCTGTTCCGCGGCAGGCGGACGCGCGCTCACGGCGACATCGAGATCGGGATTCCGGCCGCGGGCTTCCCCGAGGTCCGCGACCGCTTTCCCGGGTACGCCTTCGACGCGGCGGGCAGCGGCCGGATCTGGGCGGACGCCGCGCCGGAGGTACTGGCCGCCGTCCACCAGACCTGGCTCCGCGATCCGGCCACCGGCGACTACCTGCTCGACGTGTTCCGCGAACCGCACGACGGCGACACCTGGATCTGCCGGCGCGACGAGACGATCCGGCTCCCCTACCGCGAGATCATCCACCACACCCGGGACGGCATCCCGTATCTGGCCCCCGAACTGGTCCTGCTGTTCAAGGCCAAGCACGTCCGGGACAAGGACCAGTCGGACTTCGACGCGACCGTCCCGCACCTGACCCCGGCTCAGCGCGAGACCCTGACCGGCCTGCTCGCCCGCGTACACCCCGGGCACCCCTGGCTCGCGGACCTGTAGCAGCCCCTCCCCCGCCGGGCTCTCGTGGCGACTGCCGCCGGTTCCGCGAGGGCCCGGCCGCCGGTGACCAGGTGCGGTCACCGGCGGCCGGACGACGGCCGGAGGAGCACGGCGTCAGGACTGCGGCCAGGCGTCCGTGAAGTAGCCGAACAGGTCGGCGATGATGTCGGTGCTGCCGACGTGGTTGTAGATGTCGACCTTGCCGTCCGCGCCGACCGGCGTGGTGACGTGGTTGGGCACGGTCTGGCCGGCCAGCAGGTTGAGGTTGCTGGTGCCGGGGCGCGGGGCGCCGTGGGCGTGCACGGTGAGGTAGCTGTCCTCGGTGGTGTTGGTGGACGTCACGTTGAGGACGGCCGCCCGGGCACCGGCCGGGATGCCGCCGACGACGGTGGTGCTGTCCGGGCCCGGCTTGGCGAACGGGCCGGTACGGGTGTCGGTCAGGCGGACGGGCACGGTCGGCGTGTACGTGGCCTTGCCGTTCGGGGAGTAGTACCCGAAGACGTCGAGGATCACGTGGGTGGAACCGTTGTGGTTGTACACGTTGACGGTGCCGTCCGGGCCGACCGGGACGATGACCTGGTTGGCCTTGTCCTTGCCGGGCTCCGGGTTCAGGTTGGAGCTGACCGGCTTGGTCCCGCCGCCCGCGTACACCTTGAGGTGGGTGTCGGTGGCGGTGTCGGTGCTGGTCAGGTTGAGCACCACGGACGTGGCGTCCGCCGGGACGCCGCCGACGCCCGCGACCTTCACCGCACGCGTCTCGCCGGACCCGAGCTTGCTGCTCTCCCGGGTGTCCACCAGCCGGCTCGGCGCCAGCGGGGTGAACAGGTCGCCGCCGTTGGGGCGGTAGAAGCCGACGACGTCGACGATCACCTCGGCGCGGCCGGAGTTGAGCAGGGTGCTGATCCGCTTGGCGTCGCCGATCGGCACGGTGACCAGGTTGGACGAGGTGCGGCCGGCCGCCACGTTGACGTTCGAGGTGATCGGGCGGGCCTGGCCGGTCGGCCAGACGGTGAGGTGGGTGTCCTCGGTGGCGTCCGTGACGGTCACGTTCAGGACGACCGTGGTGACGTTCCCCGGCACGCCGTTCGCCCCGGGCGCGCTGCCGGTCGGGACCGTGAAGGGCACCTCGGCACCGCCCCGGAGGTCCAGGTTCGGGTCCTGGCGGGTGTCGACGAGCCGGTACGCCTCCGCGCGCAGGAACCCGGTCGGGGCGTACGCGGCCCGGAAGGGGTACGCGGCGGTGCTGGTGCGGCCGGCGGTGTCGGTGACCGTCACCGTGACCGTGTAGTCGCCCGGCGAGGCGTACCCGTGGACGACCGCGTCCAGGGTGTTCCGGGTGACGGCGGGGGTCCCGTCGCCGTAGTCCACCACGACCTTGGAGACGTGCCACGGCGAGGACGTCCCCGACGGGTCGACCCGCACGCCCAGCGGCGGGGCGTCGGCCGTGTCGAACCGGTCCGGGACGACCTGCTGGACGGTGGCGCCGGCGGTCAGCGGCCCGGGGGCCGTGACCTGCACCTGTACGCCGTACCCGCCGGTGAACGGCTGGCCGCCGCCGGTGTCCACGGTGACGTTCGCGGAGAAGGTGCCCGGCTTGGTGTAAGTGTGCTTGACCACCGGGGAGTTCGAGGTGACCGCCGGGGTGCCGTCGCCGAAGTCGTAGCGGTAGGTCATCACGGAGGTCGGCCAGTGGGCCTTCTCCGGGCCCGTGGTCGCCGTCAGCGTGATCTCGGTGCCGTACGGGGCCCGCTGCTGGTCGGCCGTCAACTGGGCCGAGGTTATGGGCTCCTGGCGCTCGGTCGCGCCGCGGTCGTGGTAGCCCAGGCCGGTGCCGAGGTTCGGCCGCGACGGGTCGTCGGCCGGGTGCGCGGCCGGCACGAAGCCCGGCGCGGTCTCGTCGGCGGAGTCGACGACCTCGCTGTTCAGCGCGCTGCCGGACTGCCAGCGCGGCACCACGTAGTCGTGCTTGCCGGCCCGGCCGTCGGTCGCGGCGGCGAGCGACTCGGGCGTCTGGTGCCGGGTGCCGGCCCAGACGTACGGCGTGCCGTTGCCGGAGTTCGTCCAGTACGGCGCGACGGTGTTCGAGCCGGCCCGGGTGTCCTTCGCCGAGGCGGCGGAGACCACGATCTCCGCACCCTCGGGGTTCGGGCAGGAGTACGGCGCGGAGGGCGAGAAGTGGTTGCGCACCACGTTGTTGAAGAGGTTCGACCCGGAGGAGTCGCCGGCCAGCTCGATGCCGGCCGTGCAGCCGTCGGCCACCGTGTTGTTGGTGAGGGTCGTCCCGGGGCTGTCGACGGTCTTGATCCCGGAGGCCTCGGTGCGGACCACCGTGACCCGGCTGGAACCGGTGACCAGGACCTCCCGGGCGTGCATCGACTCCACCACGACGTCGTGCACACCGGACAGCCGCACGTCGCCGCCCACCGCGGTGCCGCCGGCCGCGCCCCGGATGGTGATGGGCCGGCCGGGCTCACCCGACTTCGTGACCGCGGTGCCGGAGCCGAACGTGCCCCGGGCCACCTCGACGGTCTGCCCCGGCAGCGCCGCCGCGGCGGCCGCGTTGACGGAGCAGAACGGCTTCGCCGCCGTCCCCGTCCCGGAGTCCGAGCACGCCGGGTCCCAGGCGTCGACCCGCAGCACCCCGGGCGCGTCGTCGGCGGAGCCGGTGGTGGCGGCGGAAGCCGTGGTGGCGGCGGTGGGAATGCCACCGAGCACGGTGACGAGGCCTGCGGCGAGCAGGCCCTTGGTTCGGTTGGGGCGCACGGTGCGGTCCTCCGAGAAGGGACAGGAGTCTGACCTGGTGGGCACGGGCCCGGTCGGGTGGGTCAGGCCGCGTGGATCGCAGGCAGAGCAATTATGACGAGGGCTCCGACGGACTTGATCACCGCCCCCACCTGCGGTGTCGTATCCCATGAGGCGGGACCGGACGTCCCGGACAGTTCGGATGATTCGGACTGCCGAGGGCGCGGGCCGGGGCCCCGCGGGATCAGGTCGTCCTCTGCGGGGACCCGGCGTGCGACCCCTGTCAGGCGTTGACCAGGACGATCTTGCCGGTCGCCCCGCCGCTCTCGCCGAAGTGGTGCGCCCGTGCGACCTGGTCGAGCGGGAAGGTGTGCACCCGGGGGAGCGCGAGGCGTCCGGTGGCGATGAGCTCGCCGAGGTCGGCGAGGACGTAGAGGGCCCGGCCGTCGTCGCCGCGGCTGAACGCCACCCGGTGCTCACGGGCGCCGGCGACGTCGGAGAGGGTGACGACGCGCTCGGGGCCGCCGGTGAGGTCGATGAGGTCGGGCAGTGCTCCGCTGCCGGCGACGTCGAGTGCGCGGTCGACGCCGCCGGGCGCCAGCGCGCGGACCGCCGGCACGAGGGTCGGGCCGTAGGCGACGGGTTCGGCTCCCAACGCCCGGACGTACGCGTGCCCGGCCGGGCCGGCGGTGCCGATCACCCGCG
>NZ_LFVW01000271.1:0-13462 GCF_001182915.1 Kitasatospora sp. MY 5-36 | reverse complement strand
GCCTCCCGCTGCGCCGCGGGCGAAGGCGAGGGCGCCGACCGCGACACCGTCGACCGGCTCACCGACGCCCTCCTCGTGCTGACCGGGCTCGGCGCCACCCACGACGCCGCCCGCGTCCGCTCCCGCCTGCGCGCCCTCGCACCCCCGCGCCGAGGCCGGCCCGCCCATCCCGGGCTCTCCCCGCGCGAACGGGAGGTCGCCGAACTCGCGGCCGGAGGCCTGACCAACCGTCAGATCGCGACCGCACTGCACCTGTCCACCAGGACCGTCGAGAACCATGTGGCCAGGGTGCTGCGCAAGCTGTCCGCGCCGTCCCGCCGGGACCTCCCCGCACGCCTCTGACGCGCGCCTCTACCGGCTCAACGTCCGGGCCGCCCCGGAGCCCCGCCGTCGACCGGCAGCTCGCCCGGGAGGTAGCCGTAGCCGGCCCGGCCCGGCACCGCCTCGGCGAGGGCCCGGACCAGCGCGGCCGGCGGCGCCGCGAAGACCGCGGGGTAGTCGCACTCCCCCAGCTTCGGCCGCACCGGCCAGGCCAGCCGTTCCCGCTCCAGGTCGTACCGCGCGTCGACGCCCTCGCGGTTGCCCCGGGCGTCCAGGCGGGCCCAACGGCCATGCAGGTACAAGGCGTTGAGGGCGTGCAGCACGAAGTCGCCTTCGCCGTCCGCCAGTCGCTGGTAGCACAGGCCCGTCGGCACGCCCTGCGCTCGCAGCAGCGCCGCCAACAGGTGGGCCTTGCCGCGGCAGATCGCGTTGCCCGCGGCCAGCACCTCCGAGGCGCGGAACGCCCCGCTGTAGGCGCCCGCGTCGGCGGAGTGCCGGACCTCGTCGCGGACGTGCTGGAAGGCCGCCTCGGGAGTGGCCAACTCGGCGGCCAACCGCCGCAGTTGCGGGTCCTGGTGGTCGATGACCCCGTCCGCCACGAGGTAGGCGGCGAGGTCGTCGGTCTCCGGTTGCAGGATCATGCCGCCCATCGTGCCCCGCCCCACGGGCCGCACGGGCGGAATTCCAGCCCGTGGACGGTCCGGCGCCCGGAGCGGGACGCCCAGGACCGGACCTTGGGGGCTACTTGGGGGCGGCGGTCATGGAGGCGACCGCGTCCGCCACGCTGCCCCGGTAGTTGCCCATCTTGGGGTTCAGGACGTGGGCCCCGGCGGGGAGCGGGAAGTTGCGGGTGTTCGCGAGGGGCATGTTGGTGCCCTCGCCGTCGACCAGCACGTTGATCTCGTTGATGCCGGGGGCGGTGCCGGTGGTGGCGCCGCTCGGGTCGAGGTCGATCACCGCGTAGGCGCTCCGGCCCACCGGGACCGGGAACCGCTCCGTGCCGCTGGCGAGCACCGGCTTGAGGTTCTTGCTCTGGTCCCGGGCGGCCGAGTCGCCCAGGTCGACGCCCGGGGAGGAGCTCAGACTGCAGGCCTTCGCGCCGGTGTTGCGCACCTCGATCACCCACTGGTTGGCCGCCCCGGCGCGCGCCGACGCGTTGATCGAGAGGTTCTGGATGTCGCACGGCTGGGCGGAGGCACTCCCGCCACCAGCCCCGCCACCGCTCGACGGGCTCGCACCGGCCGGCGTGTGCGCGGCGGTGGGCGCCGCCGAGCCGGCGGAAGCCGGTGCACCCGGAGCCGGTGCACCCGGAGCCGGTGCACCCGCCGAGGGAGCACCGGCGGCCGCCTTGGTGGGCGCGGAGCTCGCCGAGCCGGCGGGCGCGTCGGTGTTCTCGGGCCCGCAGGCGGTCAACGCGAGCCCCGCCCCGACGACGAGGACGGCGGAGACGAACAGCGGGCGACGGCGGCGGACGGACATGGTGGCTCCCCGATGACGATGCGGACTGCTTGATCGAACACACCACAGGACGGCCGGACGACGGCATTCGGTGCCATCCGCAGCGTCACAATCGTCAGGACATGACAGGGACTGGACTGTGACACTCGGTCAGCCGCAGGGCAGTTGACGGCACCCCTCACCTGCCGGTACACCCGGTCCCGCCAGCGCGGCCTGCCCGACGTCTACGGGAGGAGGCGCGTGCCTCCCGGCCATGTCGTGGTGGCGGGCCCGGGTGAGGCGGATCCGCGAGAGGGCAGGGCTCCGGCCGGCACGACCGGGGTTCCCATTCGCCTCGCAGGAGGTGCGTCGGGGGATTCCCGTTGTGACGATGGCCCCACGGGTCGGGCCCACGGATTGGCTGCGTGAACGGCCCCCGACTGCCCGCCGGTACCTTCGCCGGGCCGACGCGTTCCGCCCGGCGTACCCGGGGTCGTCTGCTGCCCGGGGACGTGCCGAGCCCGTCCCCTCCCACCATTCCCATCCGTCGAGAGCAGAGGGAAACCCGCATGTCCGTACGTCGAAGCGCCCTGACCGTGTCCGCCGTCCTCGCCGCGCTGGCCACCGGCGTGGCACCGGCCGCCGACGCCGCCCCGGCAACCGCCTCGGAGATCCTGAACTGCACCGTGAACGCCGCCGTCACCTTCGACCCGGCGTTGTCGGCCGGCCCGGAGGCCACCACCGTGACGATCGGGGGGACGGCGACCGGGTGCACCGACTCCCAGAGCGGCCCGACGGCCGTGGTGGGCGGCACCGTCACCGCGACGCTCACGTTCGGCACGCTCAGCTGCAACCCGCTCACGGTGCCGGCGCTGGTCCCGGGCTCCACGGCGACCTTCACCTGGAACCTGCAGAACGGGACGCAGGCCAGCAGCACCATCACCGACATCGCCGCCGTCGAGGTCGACGGCGCCGGCACCCTCACCGGAACCGTCACCGGCTCCTCCTCCCGCCTCGCCGGGGAGACCCTGACCGCGGTCCTGAACATCGACAGCGACCAGCCGATCATCGACAACTGCGTCGACGTCCTGCTCGGCGCCCCGCCCATCGCCCACTCGACCCTCACCGCCGCCACCGCCTTCAGCTGACCCCGCGCCACACCGGCCCCGGGCCCCGCGCGGTTCCGCCCACGGAGGGCATCACGGCACGCCGAGCGTCCGGTCGGCGCCGCACGCGCCGACGGGCCTGCCGTTTCCCGGGAAACGGCAGGCCCGTCGGCCCGGGGTATCCCACGACGGGGAAGCCGGGCCCCGCCGGATCACCCACTCCTGCCTTATTGCACAATAGTTGCAGTTGCATAGGCAGAAGCAATAAGGAGTGGGTGCGATGCCGGCCTCGCCAGTGGTGCTGGGGATCGAGTCCTCGTGCGACGAGACCGGTGTCGGTCTCGTCCGGGACGGGGTCCTGCTCGGGCAGGCGGTCGCGTCGAGCATGGACGAGCACGCCCGGTACGGCGGGGTCGTGCCGGAGATCGCCGCCCGCGCCCACGTCCACGCGATGGCGCCCGTGGTCCGCGAGGCCCTCGACCGGGCCGGGCTCACCCTCGCCGACGTCGGCGCCGTCGCGGTCACCGCCGGGCCGGGCCTCTCCGGTCCGCTCCAGGTCGGGGTCGCGGCGGCCAAGAGCTACGCCTTCTCGCTCGGCGTGCCCCTCTACGGCGTTCACCACCTCGCCGGGCACGTCGCGGCGGCCGCCCTGGAGGGCGAGCCGCTGCCGAACCCGTGCGTCGTCCTGATCGTCTCCGGCGGGCACACCTCCCTGCTGCTGGTGCGCGACCTCGCCCGCGACCCGATCGTCCACCTCGGCGACACCCTGGACGACGCCGCCGGCGAGTGCTTCGACAAGGTCGCCCGGATCCTCGGCCTGCCCTACCCCGGCGGGCCCGCCATCGACCGCGCCGCCCGCGAGGGCAACCCGAACGCGGTGCGCCTGCCCCGCCCGCTCAGCGGGCCCAACGACCCCCCGTACGCCTTCTCCTTCTCCGGCCTCAAGACCGCCGCCGCTCGCTGGGTCGAGGCCCAACGGGCCGCCGGCGGCGAGCCGCACGTCCCGGACGCGGCCGCGGCTCTCCAGGAGGCCATCGCGGACACCCTCACCCGCAAGGCCGTCCGGGCCTGCACCGACCACGGGATCGGCACCCTCGTCGTGGTCGGCGGCGTCGCCGCCAACTCCCGCATCCGCGCGCTGACCGAACAGCGCTGCTCCGCCGCCGGGATCACCCTGCGGGTGCCGCCGCTGCGGCTGTGCACCGACAACGGCGCGATGATCGCGGCCATCGGCGACCTCCTGGTCCGCTCGGGCGCCGCCCCGTCCCCGATGAACCTCTCGATCGACCCCTCCGCGCCCCTGGAGTACGCGGCGCTCTCCCCGCTCGCGGCGGCCAGGACCGCGTGACGACCCGCAGGGCCCGGCAGCCCCGCCGCACACCCCTCGGCGCCTCCTGACCATCCGGTTCCCGGCCCGTCCGGCGGCGGTGACGGTGACGTGGAGAGCGACGCTCCGGATCACTGTCCGCACCCCGAGCCGCCCGGGCGAGACGCGAGCAGCGGAGGCCCGCACCACCGACGGCCGGCCGTCGTTCCGCGACCCGCCCCCGGCGTCCCCGGCCCCGGCGGTCGACGACCGCACCGAGCAGGAGGCTGCCCAGGAGGCGGGCGAAGAAGCCGACCGCGAAGACGGCGAACGTCGACAGGAGCGGCAGCAGGGAGTTGCCCGATCCCTTCGGGAAGAGTGCGGCCGCGATGTACGTGGCCAGGAACGTGCAGACGTGCCAGTCGTACCACTCCACGATGTTGCCGACGGAGGCCACGAGGATCTGTCTGCTGCCGGCCTTGCGGGACGGGGCGGACACGGACGTGTCTCCACCGACCGGGCCATGGCCTCGAACCTGGCCGCCATGCACCGGGAGATCCGGACCTCGGGCGGAGTCGGGGCGGCCGCCGACGTGATCGAGCACCACCTGCGCGCCAACCCTGAAGGAGCACCACATGCCCGTCGACGTCAGCGTCCTCATCCCCCTCTACGGAGACCACGAGGGCCGCCACACCCTGGCCGAGGCAAGCCGCGCGTGGCTGCGCCAGAGCATCCCCTGCGAGGTCGTCGTCGCGATCTCCGGGAACCCGGACGTGACAGTGGCCGAGGACGTCGACACCGACCGGGCCGTCCGCCTCGTGCCAGCCGACCCCGCGGACCGGTCCCCCGGCCTGCTGCGAAACACGGCGGCGGCCCACGCCAGGGCGCCGGTCCTGTACCTCACCGACGCCGACGTCCTGCCGCTCGGCCGGGACTTCCCGGCCCGCGCCCTCGACCTGGCCGGGGGCGGACCGGCCGGCCGTGGCAGTACCGGCTGGTCAACCGCCCCGACGGCGTGGACCACGTCGACCTCGTCCCCGCGGGCCCCGGAAGGTTCTGCTACGGCATCGCCACGATGCCGGTCCTGGTCGACCTTCAGCCGGGCCTCCCGCACCGGGCTCCTCGCGCTCGCGGGGATTCCCTGGGGCCGGGGAGCAGATGACGGTGGTGATGGACGAGCACGGGGTCAGAGCGGTCACAGGTGCCACAAACCCACCGCCGGGTTCGCAGCGCCCTCCAGCCCCCGGCCCCGGGCCGCCGGCCACCGGCGGCCCGGGGCACGCGGTCAGGCCGCGCTGTAGCGGACCAGCAGCAGGACGTCCGCCACCTTCGCCGGGTCGATCCCGGGGCCGGCCACGGCCAGGGTCCAGGTGCCGACGGCGGGACCGGAGACGGCGATGTCGGAGGTGGTCAGGTGGGTGCCCGGCGGGACGTGCCACGCGGAGCCCGTCGTGCCGTTGAGCGTCAGGCTCAGGCCGGAGGCGTCGACCGGGCCGGTGCCGACGGGCTGGAGCACGACGGTCGCGGCGGCCAGGCTGAGCGTCCGCGCGGACAGGAAGTAGGGGAAGTGCTGCGCGGTCACCTCGAAGGAGGTCGTGACGGTCCCCGCGCCGCCGCCCGCCGCGGCGGTCACCTGCTGCCAGGCGGCCGGGAAGTCGTGGCGCAGGCTGAACAGGCGCAGCAGGCCCGTGGATGTCGCGTACTGGGTGAGTTCGCCGACGACGCGGCTCTCGACCGTCGCCCGGAACGCACCGTCGTCGAGCGCCGTGTAGCTGAGCTGCAGGACCACGTCGGAGATGGTGTCGTAGTCGAACGCCCTCAGTTGTGTGGGGAGTTCGAGCTTCCACACGCTCTCGACCGCCCCCGAGCCCTCGAACGGCAGGTAGCGCTCGTCGCGGAAGTTCAGCTCGAACAGTCCGGCATCGTTCAGACCGGTGCTGGTAGCGATGGCGGAGGCGATGTTCGGCTGGACCGGGAGCGTCACCAGGGCGCCGGGCGCGGGATCGGGCGCGGTGCGCACCTCGCTGGCGACGAGGGAGAGCTTCGCGGCGACGTTGGTGTAGGGCCCGGTGACGCCAGGGATCGTCAGCCGCACCGACTTGATCAGCCGCTTGTACTGGCCGGGGTAGACCACGTCGAACAACAGCTCCGGCAGCGTGAAGGTGCACTCGCCGGTATCCCGCAGCGCGACCAGTGCCGTGGGGTCGACCACCGTCAGCGGGAAGAACTGGCTGACCTCCAGGCGGCGGGTGTTCCTGGCCATGTAGGCCTCCTCCAGCTGCCGGAGCTGGAGATCCAGCCGCTCACCGCTGAGCAGGCCGGCGATGCCGCTCTCCCAGTTGTCGGGGGCGATGAAGGAAGTCGTGTCGCCCATCTCGAAGGCGTACGCCTGCTGGGCTGCGGCCGCGAGGCCGTACGCGACGTCGTACGCCTGCCGGTGCAGCCGGGTCAGCGTACGGGCCTGGTAGGTGTACAGCCCCAGGCCGCTGAACTTGCCGCGGTAGAACGCGTCGAGCTCGTCCGCCTGGTCCATCTGCTTCTGGTGGACGTCCAGCTCCCGCTGGGCGTACCCGGCGTGCGCCTCGGCGGCCAGGCGCTGCTGCTCGACCTGCCTCAGTTCCTGTTCGGCGAGGGTGAGTTGCTGCCCCCACTCCTGGTAGCGGCGGTCGAACCCGGCGCCGGTCGCGGCGGCCGACGCGACGGCCTCCGCGGTGGCGCCGAGCGAGCCGAGGGTCTGCGCCGCCTGGGCCACGCTGTTTCCGATCTCGCGGCCGCCGTAGGTCATGGCGAACGGGCTGCCGACGTTGGGGAACAGGAAGGAGATCGCGGACATCGCGTACAGCGCGGACTCGCCGCCGCGCACCACGGCCGCGGCGGTGCGCGAGTCGGCCTCCAGTTTCTCCCAGCCGGTCAGTCCGGAGCCGATCAGCCCCTGGTAGTAGTCGATCCTGGCCTGGACGAGGGCCTTCTGCTCCTCCAGGGCCTGGAGCTGGTGCTGCGCCTCCTGGACCTGGCCGGTCTTCACGTCCTCCACCATGCGCAACAGGGTGCGTTCGTGCACCGACCGCAGCAGGGTCAGCTCCTCGGCGTCCTTCTTCTCCAGTGCCGACAGCAGGCTCGCGCCGAACGCCGTGACGGTCTGCGCGGACTGCCGGGCGCGCTCGATCACTGAGCCGAAGCGGTACGCGGGGGCGGCGGGTGCCTGGACCGAGGCGACCGCCTCCTCGATGCTCAGGCCAGCGGCCCGGGCGCGGACCAGGTCCAAGGGGTTGACCGGCGGGGCGAACAGCGCGAGTTGCCGGCGCACCCCGCTGAGGTTCATGCAGTTGCGGATCTTGTTCAGCCGGTCCTCCACACGGTCCCAGTAGCCGGCCAGCACGTCGTCCGGCGGCACGCAGAAGACCAGCGTGGTCTGGTTGACGACCTCGAAGGCCGGCAGCAGGTCGTAGGCCAGGGTGTCGCCGCTCCACAGCTGCGCCAGGTCGGTGTTGCGCTGGCTGAGGTCGGCGGCATCGCCGTACGACAGCAGTTGGAGGCCGGTGGTGACGGGCAGGCCGGTCGCCGTGGCCGTCGCGGTGGGGGTGTGCGCGTGCGCGTGGGTGCCGCTCGTGTCGATGATGTCGCCCTGGCTCAGGCTGGTCTGGTAGACCCAGTTCTCCAGGGTGACCAGGAAGTCGGACACGTTGCTCATCTGCGGCCCGATCGCGTCGTACGTCAGCTGCTCGGCCGGTACCACCGGGCACTCGCCGAGCTGGACCGGGCGCGGCCCGAGGATCTCCGAGGCCAGCACGTACAGCATCGTGGCCTCGTTGATCGACTCGGTGGTGTCCTGCGCGAACAGTGAGTCGCCCCAGTCGATGAGGTTGTCGACGAAGCCCATGACGACCGCTTTCTGGAAGGCGACCGGACGCAGACGGGCGATGGCGAAGGGGTTGAAGGGATCGTTCTTGTACGCGTCCAGGGCTGCCGAATCGGTGAGGACGTCCTGGAGCGAGGGCACGGTCAGACCCCTGAAACCCACGTACCGCCAGTTGCGGTCGGCGTCGGTGTCGGAGCTCGTCGGGTCGAACAGCCGCTGGTACCACCACATGGCCTCCTCGTACCGCCCGGCCGCGTTGAGCTGGTGGGCCATCATCCACGGCAGGTGCAGGAACAGCTCCTGGTAGTAGGTGCCGTAGGCGGCGCTGTTCCTGATGTCGACGTGGGCGGGGTCGTCGTCGGGCGTCAGCAGGGCCCAGGGCGCGGTGATCGAGAAGCCGACGCCGTACTCGAGCCCCCAGAAGTACTCCGAGTGCAGGGCCAGCAGGCCCTCCACGCCGTGGTCTGCGTTGATCCGCAGCAGGTCGCCAACGATCGAGGTGGTCAGCCGGATGAGCTGGCGCGGGTTCCACCACCACCGCAGGGGCTGGAGGGGCAGGGAGGTCAGCGCCCGGGGCAGCCTCAGGGACGCCAGGTTGAAGGTCAGCGGCGCCGAGTGCGACCGCCCGGGAACGAGCGCCGCGGCGGGGAGTGCGGGCGCCTCCTTCGCCGGTCCTGCGGTGCCCGCCGTGATCGCCGGTCCCGCGGCGGCCTCCGTGATGATGGGCAGCAGTGCCGAGACGAAGTGCGAGAAGCGGGGGAAGTCCAGGTAGTGGCGGTCGTGGATCAGGTACTGCTGGTTGTGGACGGGGACGGCCAGGACGGATTCGGGGAATCCGTTGTTGACCGCCTGGATCGGGGAGACGAAGTCCGGTTTGCCGTGCTCGAAGTAGACGTTGTAGTCCGGTACGGGGAAGCCGGTGGTGACGAAGTCCGGCGACGACCCGCCCGCTCCGGGATCGGTGTGGAACATCTCCCGCAGCAGGTCGAAGCCGGCCGGGTCGGTGTCGGAGGACTGCCACACCCCCAGCCAGCCCACGGGTGAGCCGAAGGTCCAGTACAGCCCCATGGCGTGTCCGGTCGGCGTGCCGGGCACCCAACGGTCGGGGTTGTGCAACTGGTTGTGGAACAGGTTCAGTTGGCGGTCGTGAACCCGGTCGGCGCCCTGGTCGAGAAACCGGTTCATGTAGCGCAGGATGATGGCGTCGCCGCTGATCACGGGGTACGGCGTGTTGGCGGTCTTGTCCCCGGGCATGTCGTCGGCGACGAAGGACTCCCACCACCAGACCTGGTTCGGCTCGCCGATCGGGTAGAGCCAGTCCAGTTTCTGCGGCGCGAGCCAGGTGCCGTCCGGCTTCTGCGCGGAGTAGACCAGGCCGACCTTGACGGTGGACGGCTCGTCGTGGGAGCCGCCGCCGCTGAAGCTGGTGTGCTCGGTGGTGACGATGCTCGCCCAGAACAGGTAGAGCTTGCCCTGGAACCGGGTCGCCGAGACCCACTTCCCCTCGATGGGCAGGTCGACGCGCTTCCACGGTGTCCACGTCGAGGTGTTCCACGTGCGGTAGTGGAAGACCGCAGGGTCGGACTGGGTGCGGCCGAAGAAGTAGTACGTCGCCTGGTCGTCGTCGTAGTAGCTGCCACAGATCCGCAGGCCCGCGACCTCCGCCAGCCGGGTCAGGTAGCGCTGGAAGGCCTCCTCGCCGGTGTCCTTGGTGATGGGCTTCTGCAACAGATCGGCTTCGAGGTCGGTGAAGATGGGCGTCTTGTCGTCCCGCAGGTCCGGGTCGATGTACGCCTCGGGGTAGAGGAACACCTTGCGGTTTGCCTGCCAGACCCGGAAGTTCCTGCGCCACGCCCACTGCTGGGCCGGCACCGCCGATGGTGGCACGTCGACGAGGGTCGCGGAGCCTGCGGGGTCGGACTTCTCCAGGCCGGTCAGGCAGCGCTGGAGGTAGAGCTGCACGCTGGAGATCGCCGACACGACCCGGGAGGTCCTGGCGCATCCGCTCATGTCCACGTCGAGCAGGAAGTAGTCGTAGATCTCGTTGTGGTCGTGGAAGTTCAGTTGCGGCTGGCCGTCGACGAGGAACCCGCACAGGGCGTCGCGCTTGAGGGTGTTGACGCGGTCCTGGTACGGCTCCAGCGCCGCGTCGCGCGCGGTGTCGTCCTTGTACTGCGCCGCGATGGCGCCGGCGGCCACCGCGGCGGCGTCCCGCAGTACCGGGTAGCCGGTGTCCTGGCCGAGCTTGTGCAGCGAGTACGCGTTCACTCCGAGGGTGCGGCACAGGGCGAACACCTGGTCGAGGCGGGTGAGGGCGTCGATCGCGACGGGCGGCAGGCTCGTAGCCGCGACGATGGAGTCGATCAGGCTCTGGTCCACCTGGTGCGTGGCGGCGAGCCGGGCGCGGTCGGCCGGGCCGAAGGTGCCGCCGGCGTCGTAGGAGCTGAGGAGTTGCTGCACGACGGTCTCGGCGTCGACGGCCTGCGTCACCGCGGTCGCCGCGGCGACCTGCGCGCCGTAGGCGGCCACCGCCTGTACGTCACGCAGGGTCAGGGCCTTGAGGTCGGCGATGCCCAGGACGTGCCGGTTCGCCGTGAGGTAGGCGATGCCCGCGTCCTGCAGCCCCACCGTGCCGAACAGCAGCGCCACCCGCTCCAGCTGGTGCAGCAGGTCCAGCAGGGGGAGCAGCAGGGCCGGATTGTCCGGCACCGTCCCGGTGAACGGCGCGTCCAGTGCCGCCTGGATGTCCGCTGCGGCGATGTCGTGCGCCGCCCAGACCAGCATCGTGGCGAGCCGCGCGGAGCCGACGTTGAAGTTCGTGGCGAGCCTGTTGCGCAGCGCGTCGAGCCTGGGCTGCGTGCCGGAGACCTGGATGCCGTGCACCAGCGCGGCGGCGGTGGCCGGGTTGTTGAGGTATCCGACGGTCTTGCCGGTCACACCGGTGAGGACGAGTGCGAGTTGGGAGATCGTGAGGGGCGAGCCGGCCTGCCAGCGGTGGAAGGCCAGCAGTTGCTCGATCCGGTCCAGCGAGTTCAGCTCGGCCGTGGCCGGCGGTGGGAGGACCAGGCCCAGCGCCGTGATCAGGTCGGGCACGGTGTACCCGAGCGAGCGGGCGACGAGCACGTGCCGGTACAGCAGCGACAGGCTGTGCCGGTTGAGGGTGGTGTGCCCGGTGGCGTCGAAGGGCAGCTCGTTCTTCAGCAGCGCGAACAGCAGCAGCAGGTCCGTCTCGCTGATGCCGAGCCCGGCCAGCAGCAGCGGTGTCTTGGGGTCGATGACCGGCGGGTTCGTACCGAGCGTGGTGTCCAGCGAGTAGTGGTAGTAGCCGACCGTCGGGTTGAGCGGGAGCGCTGGGTCGGCGGGGCCGAAGATGCCGCGCAGGTCGAACACCGTCTCGTACAGCAGCCGGGCGCCGGGTGCGGTCGGGGTGTTCGGGAAGGCCGTGGAGACCGGCATGTCGGTGACGAGCGCGCACAGTTGCTGCACAGACGGGCCGAACGCGCCCTGCAGGGCGAGCAGCCGGCCGACGAGCTCGGTCGCCGCCTCGCTCACGTCGCCGCCGACCAGTGCGGCCTGCTGGGCCGACAGCAGGACCAGGTCCAGCTCGTCCAGGGTCCACGGCAGCGGCCGAGCGAGCCGGATACGGCGGTGGATGCGGTCGGCGCGGTCGGCGGTCAGGTTCTGCAGCGCCTCGGGGAAGTTCTGGATCTCGCCGGCGCCGCCGCTCAGCTTGACGACGGTGATCTGCGCGAGGTCGGGGTCGGAGCGCGCAGCCAGCACGGTGGTCAGGTCGTCGCGGGAGATGGCCAGGCGGCGTACGAAGTCGGTGACCGGCAGCAGGTTAAGCGTCGCCGGACCGCCCAGCCGCTGGATGATCCCGGCGGGGTCGGGGGTCGCGACGACGGTGGCCTCGTCGGGCGACAGGCCCGTGCGGGCGCGCCTGACCGTCGCGTCCGGCAACTGGAGCACCTGCTGAACGTCGGCCACGGCGAGGCCGAAGTAGCCCAGGTACAGGCCGAGTTCGGCGAAGGGCAGGCTGAAGGGTACCTGGCAGGAGAATTTCTGCGCCGGATCGCTGAGCACGGCGTAGACGTCCGGCTGGATCGCGGTCAGCACGTGCGCCTGGATCCAGTCCTCCATCACCTGGTCGACGATCGACAGGTACGGCACCAGGGTGTTGGTGTTGTCGCACGTGAGCCGGAGCTTCCACAGGTCCGCACGGCGGTTGCGCAGGTACAGCGGGTGGGTGCTCAGGCCGGGGCCGGTGAAGTACGGCTGGGAGACGTGCTGTTCGGTGAAGTACATCAGGTCGGTGAAGTACGCGGCGGGGCTGAGCACGGACTGGCAGTCGCCGCACGTGCAGTAGTCCTGGGAACCGAACAGTCCGGTGAGGCCGGTGATCCGCAGCAGGTCGTTGACGAAGGTCGGGGTGACCGGTGAGACCGGCAGCCCGGCGAACGGCCCGTTGAGGACGTCCCGGGCCGAGCCGTACGCCTGCGCGACGTTCAGGACGACGTCCTGGACGCGGGCGTAGACCATCCGGGCGGTGCCGACGTCCAGGCCCCCGCCGCCGGTGGTCGTGCCGCCCAGGCTGTGCGGGCTGAGGGTGGCAGTGACCTTCGCGATGAAGGAGGCCTCGGTGTGGGCGGCGATCCGCAGGGCGGAGTCGAAGCCGGCCCGGGCGAGGGCGGCACGGGTCGCGGTGTCGTGCCCGATCGTCAGCAGCCGCTGGTGGGCGGAGAGCCTTCCCAGGACGGCGGGCCGGTCGGCCTCCGGGACTCCGGTCCAGTTCAGCCCCGCGGCCCCCGCGCCGGTGGCCAGGTCCAGCCGGCGCAGGTCCAGGCCCGGGTTGTTCTGGTACACCGCGGTCAGGTGGTCGTCGCCGGGGGCCAGCCGGGCCGCCAGCGCCTGGGTGGGATGGGTGTGTTCGAGGTTGGCGACCAGGTTCCGGGCGTAGGCGTCCGGGGTGGTGCCCGGCGGGAGGGGCCCCGGCGTGGCGGTGATCACCTGGGTCCAGCGCGCGGCGTCCCAGCCGGCCAGGGTGAGCGGGGCGGTGGCGCCCTGGCTCACCAGGGTGTGCAGCAGGCCGGTGTGGTGGTCGGTGAGCCGGCCGAGGTCGAGGATGCCGCTCAGCGAGGCGGCCTCGGCGTCGGTGATCGCACCGGAGGAGCGCAGCGCGTCCAGCGTGTTGTCCTGCGCGTCGAACAGTCCCGTGCTCTGGGCGGCCGCGGCGCCGGTCGCGGTCTGCGACAGCCCCGCGAGACCGGCGAGTTCGACCACGATGCCCTGCTGTACGTCGCCGAGCAGCAGCGGGTTGTCCCGCACCGGCGCGTCCAGGTGGAGGAGGTCGGAGACGGTGACGGCGCCGGTGCCTGGGGCGGGCTGGGCCGCGATCGTCCGTGCCAGGGCGGTGGCTTCGGCGGTGAGCGCGGG
>NZ_LFVW01000270.1:0-1110 GCF_001182915.1 Kitasatospora sp. MY 5-36 | reverse complement strand
CGGCGCCCGCCACGGCCGCGACGGTCACGCCGGCGTAGTCCTGCCAGCGTGCGGAGGACAGCGCCGACGCCAGTGCGGTCTCCAGGGCGTCGGACGGCGTGCCCGCGCCGTTCACCAGGGCGGTGACGGCCCCGGCGAGCGCGGCGTCGAGGCGGGCGTCGACGATCGGCTCGCCGCCGGCGTGCCGGGTGTCGGCGTACCGGACGGCGGGGTCGGCCAGCTTCGCCGCCTGGCCGGTCGTCGTGGACCGCGCATGGGCCGCCGCCTGGGCGATGAGGTCGCCGAGGTGGGCGGCCTGTGCGGCGAGTGCCGACGGGGCGATGCCCTCGTTGACGGCCTTCTGCAGGGCGGCGGCGAAGTCGGCGGCCGGGTGCCCGGCGAGGCCCGGCCAGTCGGCGGGCAGCTTCTCGCGGATCAGGCCGTAGAACGCCTCGGGCGGGATCCCGGTGACGCCCGCGGCGACGGCGTCGGTCACCAGCCCCGCCGCCTGGATCAGCGCGGTGAGCCGGTCGGCGGCCGCACCGGTCTCCCCGAGGAGGAACTCCAGGTCGGACATGCGCAGTTGGCCGAGGCCGGCCGGGCTCGGATTGTCGACGAGCTGCTCGACGACCGCGGCCAGCCGGTCCCACTCGGAGGGCTGCCCGGCCATCGGCCCGGTCACCACCAGGTTGATCACGGCCTGCGGTGGTGCGTTGAACATGGTCGGCGAGGCCGCGACCACCACGCCGGCCGCGTCGCGGACCCGGACGATCAGGTCCGCCGATCCCAGCTCGACCCGGGCGAACTGCGTCCGGTTGTAGTGGATGGTGTACATGCCCGCCGCGTCCGTGCGCGTCTCGTTCGGGAAGCCGGGGGCGAACGGTCCGAGCGGCTGCTCGGTGCGCAGGTCCCGGTCCACGGCTCGGATCACCGCGTTGACGACGGGGGCTCCCTCCGGCCAGGTGACCTGCCCGGACACCGTGAGGTCGTCAGCGACGGACGGGCCGTGCCCGTCGCCGGGCCCGTGTCCGCCGTAGCCCCGGCCGCCGTAGCCAGGGCCGCCGCCCTGTCCGCCCTCGCCTCCCGCGCCCGTGGCCGCCCCGCCTGCGGCGGCCGGTCCGGGTGCGGCGG
>NZ_LFVW01000269.1:0-14770 GCF_001182915.1 Kitasatospora sp. MY 5-36 | reverse complement strand
GGTCGCCGTGCCGCCCGCCGGGCGGGCCGAGGTCGAGGTGGTCGCCGCCGACGTGACGGACCCCGAGGCCCTCCGGGCCGCCGTCGCCGGATCCGACGCGGTCGTCCACCTGGTCTCGCACCGCGCGGGGTGGCGCGGCACCGGCCAGCCCGAGGAGGCCCTGGGGCGGACCAACGCCGGCGTGATGAGCTCGCTCCTGCCGGCCCTCCGGCAGGAGCGCGCACGGCGCGGCGGCGCCCCCGTGGTCGTCCTGTTCGCCGGTTCGACCTCGCAGGCCGGGCCGGACGCGCCGATCCCGGTCGACGAGTCCGCGCCGGACGCCCCGGCCAGCCCGTACGACCGCCAGAAGGCGGCGGCGGAACGGGAGTTGCTGGCCGCCACGGCCGAGGGCGCGGTGCGCGGCGCCTGTCTGCGGCTGCCGACGGTCTACGGCCGCGGCGCACCGGCGGGGCGGGGCGACCGGGGGGTGCTGGCGACGATGGTGCGACGCGCGCTGGCCGGGGAGCCGCTGACGATGTGGCACGACGGCTCCGTGCGGCGCGACCTGCTCCACGTCGACGACACCGGGCGGGCCTTCCTGGCCGCCCTGGACCGGCCCGACGCGGTCGCCGGCCGGCACTGGGTGCTCGGCACCGGGCACGGGGAGCCGCTCGGGCGGGTCTTCCGGGCGATCGCCGACGGCGTCGCGGTGCGGACCGGCCGTCCCGCCGTGCCGGTGGTCTCCGTCCCCCCGCCGGAGCACGCGCTGCCGACCGACCTGCGGAGCACCGTCGCGGACTCCTCGCGGTTCCGCGCCGCGACCGGATGGCGCCCGCTGATCCCGCTGGACGCCGGACTCGCCGACCTGATCGCCAACCTCGCGGACCTCGCGGACCTCGCGGACCTGTGACCACCCGGGCCGGCATCCGCACGCCCCGCCGCCCCGGCGCCGCCCACCGCGCCGCTCGCGGGCGGGTCTTTTGCCCGGAACCCCTTGACAGGTATAGACCACTCCGCTTGAGTCTGGGGCAGCCCCGCACCGGCCCGCACCCCGGTCGGCCCGTCCCCCACGACGTGCCCCCACCCCGCGGGGCCCGGCTCCCCTGCCCCGACGTCCCTACCTCCACGACCGTGCGGCCCCACACCGCACAAGGGGTGATCAAGTGTCCACGAAACGCCTGCTCGCACTGCTCTCCGCCGTCGCCACGGCGCTGACGGCGCTCCTGCTGCTGCCCGCGACCAACGCCAGCGCCGCCGTCTGCGCCACGCCCTGGAGCTCCTCGGCCGTCTACACCGGCGGCGCCGCCGTCTCCTACAACGGCCACAACTGGCTCGCCAAGTGGTGGACCCAGAACGAGCCGCCCAGCACCGGCGGCTCCGGCGTCTGGTCCGACCAGGGCGGCTGCGGCACCGGCCCGAGCCCGACCGCCACGCCGACGTCCACCGGCACCCCGAACCCGGGCGGATTCCCGGTCGGCCAGGCCCAGTTCAACCAGATGTTCCCGAACCGGAACGCCTTCTACACCTACCAGGGCCTGATCGACGCCCTCGCCGCCTACCCCGCCTTCGCGGCCACCGGCAGCGACACCGTCCGCAGGCAGGAGGCCGCGGCCTTCCTGGCCAACGTCAACCACGAGACCGGCGCCCTGGTCTACGTGGTCGAGCAGAACACCGCCAACTACCCCCACTACTGCGACACCTCGCAGCCGTACGGCTGCCCGGCCGGGCAGGCCGCGTACTACGGGCGCGGCCCGATCCAGCTGAGCTGGAACTTCAACTACAAGGCGGCCGGCGACGCCCTCGGCATCGACCTGCTGCGCAACCCCAACCTGGTGCAGACCGACCCGGCCGTCGCCTGGAAGACCGCGCTCTGGTACTGGAACACCCAGAACGGGCCGGGCACCATGACCCCGCACAACGCGATCGTCAACGGCTACGGCTTCGGCGAGACGATCCGCAGCATCAACGGCACGCTGGAGTGCAACGGCGGCAACCCCGCGCAGGTGCAGAGCCGGATCGACGCCTACCAGCGCTTCACCCAGCTCCTCGGCACCGTGCCGGGCGACCACCTGGGCTGCTGAACCCGCACGGGCCCTCCGCGGTACGTCACGCGGAGGGCCTCGGCGCCGCCGTCGCGCGCCCCGGTCCCGGTGGTCCCGCCCGGGGCCTCAGCCGGCGGCGCCCCCGTCCTCCTCCCGGACCGGGTCGGGCATGGTCCAGCGGTCGGCGCGGCGGGGGTGGAGGTAGGCGTAGTAGTAGGCGTAGCCGACGGCCGTCATCCCGACCGCGATGGCGATCGGGCGCCAGTCGGCCCGCACCGACTCGTAGCCGACGTAGAGCATGATCGCGACGACGCCCAGCGGGACGTACGGCCAGCCGCGCATCCGGTAGGGGGCCGTGGCGGTGGTCCCCCTGATCCGGCCGAACAGCGCCGACAGCGCGACCAGGACGTAGACCACGACCAGGGTCGAGCCGGTGGCCAGGATCAGCGTGTCGAGCGAGACGAGCCAGCCGACCAGCAGCGTGGCCACTCCCATGGTCAGGGTCGCCGCGAGGGGCGTGCGCAGCCGGGGGTGGACGGAGGCGAGCGGGGCGCCGACCCGGTCCGGCCAGGCCCGGTCGCGGGCCGAGGAGAAGAGCAGCCGTCCGCTCTGCAGCATGATCGCGATGACCGCGTTGACGACGGCGACGGCGATGCCCAGGCTGACCACCGTGTTGACGGTGGAGCCGGCCCGCTCCAGCAGGAAGTAGCTCATCGGTGAGGCCGCCGACATCAGTCCGCTCATGCTCGGCGTGCCCAGCAGCACCCCGACCAGCGGCAGGCACTCGGCGGCGACGGTGATCCCCAGCGACCAGAGCACCACCCGGCCGATCGAGGACGCCCGCCTGGTCTCCTCCGCGAAGTACACGGCGGTGCCGTAGCCGTTGTAGGCGAAGATCGCGGTGGTCGTGAACGAGGCGACCAGCCCCCAGGACGCCCCGACCAGCACGTCGCCGCCGGCGCCGCCGAGCGCCTGCGGGGTCCACAGCACCGAGACCGGCTGGTCGACGTGGACGAAGCCGAGCACGGCCAGCACCGCGACCGCCGCCAGCTCCAGGAGCAGGAAGACCCCGGTGACCCAGGCGTTGGTGCGGATGTCGAGCACCGCGACCAGCGAGGCCAGCGCGATCACCGCCAGCCCGGTCCCCTTCCCGTCCAGCGCGCTCCAGAGCACGCCCAGGTAGCTGCCGGTGCCGAGGGCGATGACGGCGGTGACCAGCACCCCGCCGAGCAGGCTGAGCGCGAACAGCGCGAACCCGGTGGACCGGCCGAGGGTGCGCGCCGCGAAGGCGTACTCGCCCCCGGTGACCGGGAAGGCGCTGGACAGCTCCGCGTAGCAGAGCGCCATCAGCACGCCGACCGCCGCCGCGAGGGCGAAGGCCACGGCCGCCGCGCCGCCGAGGCCCCGGATCACCGCCGGCATCACGATGAACACGCTGGAGGCCGGGGTCACCGAGGAGAGGGTGATCAGCATGTTCTCGCGCAGGCTGAGCGAGCGGGAGAGGTCCTGGGCGTAGCCGGCCGACGGCGCGGAGCCCGGGGCGGTGGGGCCGGCGGCGGCGGTAGCGGGGTCGGTAGCGGCGGGGTCCGTGGCGCGGGGATCGGCCATCGTGCTCCTTCCGAGTCCATGAAACTTCGTCGGAGTTCTTTGGCACAGAAGTCAAAGTTCTGCGATAGTTCCACGTCAAGAGGTACGACGTGATCCGACATCAGTGACAAGGAATGCGATGGCCCGAGCAAAGAACCAGGCCGCCCGCCGCGAACAGCTGGTCCTCGCGGCCACCGAGGCCGTCGGACGGCACGGCCTGGCGCAGCTGCGCGTCGCCGACATCGCGGACGCCGCCGGCGTCGCCCGGGGGTCGGTCAGCTACTACTTCAGCGACATCGGCGAGCTGCTCCAGCAGGTCTACCAGCGCGCCGCCGACCGCTTCTTCACCAGCCGCAGCGCCGTCGCGGCCGGGCTGCCGGACGCCCGCGACAAGCTCGTGGCCTGCGCCCGGCTCGGCCTCCCCGACGGCCCGGACGACGAACTCGCCCTGGTGCTGTACGAGTTCAGCTCGGCCACGCACGACAACCCGGTCTACTCCGCACTCGCGCAGAGCCTGTTCGACCGTCAGGTCGCCCTCTACGCCAGCATCCTGGAGATCGGCCGGGCCCAGGGCCACTTCGAGCCCACCGGGCCGGCCCTCGACCTCGCCGCCAACCTGGTCGTCCTGGAGGACGGCTACGGCCTGCACATCGTCTCCCGCAACGCCTCGCTCACGCCCGAGCGCTCGCTGGAGCTGCTGCTCGGCTACGCCCGGACGGCGACCGGCTGCCCGGACCTGCGCCCCGACCGGGCGGTGGACGGCCAGGCCGCGCGCCCCCGCGACTGACCTCCCGCGCCCCAGTCCCTGCCCCTGCCCCGCGAGGAAGGATCCACATGACCACGCTCTCCACCCCGTCCGGACGCCCCCGGGCCCGCGCCCTCGGCCTGCTCCTGGACGGCACCCCCGGCCCCGCCAACGCCCTGACCGACGTCCCCGGCGTGCGGATCGGCTACACCACGCTCGTCGAGGGCGAGCACGTCCGCACCGGCGTCACCGCGGTGCTCCCGCGCGGACGCGAGGGCGTGGGCACGCCGTGCGCGGCCGGCTGGTACGCGCTGAACGGCAACGGCGAGATGACCGGGACGACCTGGATCGAGGAGACCGGCGCGCTCAACGGCCCGGTCATGGTGACCAACACCCACGCCGTCGGCACCGTGCACCGGGGCGTCGTCGACTGGACCGCCGCCCACCGGCCCGACCTGGCCCGGCAGTGGCTGCTGCCGGTGGTCGCCGAGACCTGGGACGGCTACCTCAACGACATCAACGGACCGCACGTCCGCGCCGAGCACGCGATCGCCGCGATCGAGTCGGCGGCGGCCGGGCCGGTCGAGGAGGGCTGCGTCGGCGGCGGCACCGGGATGAACTGCTACGGCTTCAAGGGCGGTTCCGGCACCGCCAGCCGGGTCGTCCGCTACGGCTCCGCCGACTACACCGTGGGCGCCTTCGTCCAGGCCAACTTCGGCGACCGGCGCGAACTCGTGGTCTGCGGCGTCCCGGTCGGGCGGGAGCTGTCGGCGGACAACCCGATGGAGGACGACGACTGGTTCGCCCCCGGCGGGGCCGGCTCGGTGATCGTCGTGATCGGCACGGACGCGCCGCTGCTGCCCGGCCAGTGCAAGGCGCTGGCCCGCCGGGTGCCGCTGGGCCTGGCCCGGACCGGCACCAGCGGGGGCCACTTCTCCGGCGACGTCTTCCTCGCCTTCTCCACCGCCAACCCGGGCGCGCTGGGCAGCTCCTTCCCCCGGGGCGAGCCCGGCGACACCGACTACGACACCCTGCGGTTCGTCCCCTGGGGCCGGATCGACCCCTTCTACGAGGCCGTCGTCCAGGCCGTGGAGGAGGCGGTGCTGAACGCCCTGGTCACCGCCGAGGAGACGACCGGCCGCGACGGCCACCGCTCCCCCGCACTCCCCCACCAGCGGCTCCGCGAACTCCTCGCGGCGCGCGGCGCGTTGGCGGCGGCCGAGGACGGGACACCACCCGGCCCGGGCGCGGGGCCGCTGTCCGCGTAGCCGGGGCCGTGACCGCGGAAGTCGTCGCGGCGCGGCACCGTACAAGCGTCCCCCACCCGGCCGTGCCGGTCCGCCGCCGGAAGGCCCCGGCACCGTAAGGTCCTCTCCGGAAGACGAGGCCGACCGGTCACCCGGACCGGGGCGCCGGAAGGCGCCGGGCCGCGGGAAGATCGGGACGAAGGGCTGGCACGTCACATGCAACAGCGCAGTCTGCGGGACCTCCAGGTGTCGGCCATCGGCCTCGGCTGCATGGGGATGTCCGCCTTCTACGGCACCGCCGACCAGGACGAGGCCGTCGCGACCATCCGGCACGCCCTGGACCTCGGCATCACGTTCCTCGACACGGCGCAGGTCTACGGGCCGCTCACCAACGAGTCCCTGGTCGGCGAGGCCGTCCGGGGACACCGTGACGAGTACGTGATCGCCACGAAGTTCAACTACCGCATGGACGGCGCCGTTCCGGGCGACATGTCGACCGTGGGCCGCCAGGACGGCTCGGCCGAGCACGTCCGCGGTTCCGTCCACGGTTCGCTCGCGCGGCTCGGCACCGACCGCATCGACCTGTACTACCAGCACCGGGTCGACCCGAGCGTGCCCATCGAGGAGACCGTCGGCGCGCTCGGCGAACTGGTCGCCGAGGGAAAGGTGCGGTACATCGGACTGAGCGAGGCGAGCGCCGAGACCATCCGCCGCGCCGACGCCGTCCACCCGGTCACCGCCGTCCAGAGCGAGTACTCGCTCTGGACCCGGGACGTGGAGGCCGAGGTCCTCCCCACCTGCCGGGAGCTCGGGATCGGCTTCGTGCCGTACTCCCCGCTCGGCCGCGGCTTCCTCGCGGGCCGCTTCAGCTCCCCGGAGGAGCTCGACAAGGACGACTTCCGCCGCACCAACCCGCGCTTCACCGAGGCCAACCTGGCGGCCAACCTCCGGCTCGCCGGGAAGGTGAAGGAGATCGCCGCGGAGAAGCAGGTCACCCCGGCCCAGCTGGCGATCGCCTGGGTCCTGGCCCGCGGCGAGCACCTCGTGCCGATCCCGGGCACCAAGCGCCGCAGCTACCTGGAGCAGAACGCGGGCGCGGTCGACGTCGAGCTGACCGCCGAGGACCTGGCCCGCATCGAGGCCGAGCTGCCCGCGGTCGCGGGCGAGCGCTACGACGAGGACGGGATGCGGGCGGTCAACCGCTGAACGACCGCCGCTCCCGTCGCCGGACCCGGAGCCCGGCGACGACCAGGGGCGCGACTGCCGCTCCCCCCGGACCTCCGGGCCCGGGGGCGGCGGCGGGCGTGCGTCAGAAGTACCCCTCCCGCTTGCGGTCCTCCATCGCCGCCTCGGAGAGCCGGTCGTCCGCACGGGTGGCGCCGCGCTCCGTCGAACGGCAGGCCGCGAGTTCCGCGATGACCTGGGCCGGGGTCGTCGCGTCCGATTCGACGGCTCCGGTGCAGGACATGTCGCCGACCGTGCGGTAGCGGACCAGCCGGGTCTCCAGCCGCTCGCCCTCCCCCGGGCCGCCCCAGCCACCGGGGGTGAGCCACATGCCCGCGCGGGCGAACACGTCCCGGAGGTGGGCGTAGTAGAGCGCGGGGAGGCCGATGCCCTCGCGCTCGATGTACTGCCAGACGTCGAGCTCGGTCCAGTCGGACAGCGGGAAGACCCGGACGTGTTCGCCGGGGCCGCACCGGGCGTTGTAGAGCCGCCAGAGCTCGGGGCGCTGGCGCCCCGGGTCCCAGCCGCCGGACCCGTCGCGGATCGAGAACACCCGCTCCTTGGCCCGGGCCCGGTCCTCGTCCCGGCGGGCCCCGCCGAACACCGCGTCGAACCCGTGCCGCTCGATCGCGGCCGTCAGCGGGACGCTCTGCAGCACGTTGCGGCTGCCGTCGGGCCGCTCCCGCAACCGCCCGTCGTCGATGAACTCCTGGACGGAGACGACGTGCAGGCGCAGCCCGTGGGCGGCGACCAGGCTGTCCCGGTGGGCGAGGACCTCCGGGAAGTTGTGCCCGGTGTCGACGTGGAGCAGCGGGAAGGGCAGCGGCCCGGGGCCGAACGCCTTGCGCGCCAGGTGCAGCAGGACGATGGAGTCCTTGCCGCCGGAGAAGAGCAGCACGGGCCGCCCGCACTCGCCCACCGCCTCCCGGATGATCTGCACGGCGTCCGACTCCAGCAGGTCGAGCTGGGAGAGGCCGGGCGGGCCCGTGCCCGGTCCGTCGGGCGGAGCGCCGCCGGCCGTCACGGCGCGCACAGTCCCCGGTCGGTCAGGAGCGCGCGCAGCGCCCTGACCGACTCGGCCTCGCTCTGCCGGTCCGTGTCGAGCCTCAGGTCCGGCCGCTCCGGTTCCTCGTACGGGTCGTCCACCCCGGTCAGGCCGGTGAGCAGCCCCTCGCGCTGCCGCGCGTAGAGGCCCTTGACGTCGCGCCGGGCGCAGACCTCGACCGGCGCCGCGACATGGACCTCCAGGTACGCCGTCCCCGACTTCTCGTGCCGCCTGCGCACCGCCTCGCGGGCCTGCTCGTACGGGGCGATGACCGGCACCAGCGTGAGGACGCCGTTGCGGGCGAGCAACTCGGCCACCAGGCCCACCCGTTGGACGTTGGTGTCCCGGTCGGCGCGGGAGAAGCCGAGGCCGGCCGAGAGCAGGCCGCGCATCTCGTCCCCGTCCAGCACCTCGATCCGGCGGGCCTCGGCCCGCAGTTGCGCGGCGAGGGCCCACGCGATCGTCGACTTGCCGGCGCTGGGCAGGCCGGTCAGCCAGACCGTGGCCCCGGGGAGGCCCTCGCGGGAGGCGACGGGGCGGGACGGATCGTTCACACCCGCTAGAACGAGGCCGGCGCCGTGACGACACGATGCCGGGCGGCTCCGTACCCCCGCGGGGCTCCGCGTCGTTGGGTTCCCATGTGAGCGCATCCTCCTTCCAGCCGGTCCCCTCCGAGCGCTTCCAGCCGGTCCCGTCCGAGCGCGACGGCGGCCGCCCGCGCCCGCCGAAGGTCTTCGGCCTCGGTCTGACGCGCACGGGCACGCGCTCCCTGACCGCGGCCCTGGGCGTCCTGGGGTTCGACGTCGTCCACTACCCGGTCGACGGGGCCACCTACCGGACGCTGCTGGCCGGCAGCGCGCGGTTCCCGCTGCTCGAATCGCACGACGGCCTCACCGACATCACCGTCGTGCCGTACTACCAGGACCTCGACCTCGCCTGGCCGGGCAGCAGGTTCGTACTGACCGTCCGCGAGGAGGAGAGCTGGCTGCGGTCCTGCCGGACGCACTGGGAACGACCGCTGCCGGACCGGGGCGACGGCCGGGACGTCCGTCTCGAAAGCGACCTCCAGCGCTTCCTGCGGGCCGCGGTGTACGGCTGCCACGCGTTCCACGCGGAGCGGTTCCGCGGGGTGTACCGGCGGCATGTCGCCGAGGTGGCCCGGTACTTCGCGGACCGGGCCGGCGACCTGCTCGTCCTCGACGTCGTCGGGGGCGAGGGGTACGAACGGCTCGCCCCCTTCCTCGGCGTGCCGGTCCCGGACGAGCCGTTCCCCCACCTCAACTAGCCAGGGATCCGGCCGGTACTCCGGTGAGGGTTCTCCCTCGGCCCCGCTCACCAGGTCACGGGCAGTGACCGCATCCCGTAGATGAACGACTCGGTACGGAACTCGCGCTCGCCGGCCGGCCGCAGCCCGGGCAGCCGGCGGAACAGCGTCTCCAGGGCGATCTGGAGTTCGGCGCGGGCCAGCGGCTGGCCCAGGCACTGGTGCACGCCGAAGCCGAACGCCAGGTGCCGCCGGGCGTCCCGGTACACGTCCAGCTCGTCCGTCGCCCGGTGGCCGGCGCCGCCGAACGCCGCCTCGTCCCGGTTGGCGGTGGAGAGCATCGCCATCACGCCCTCCCCGGCCCGGACGGTGACGCCGCCCAGCTCCACGTCCTCCAGCGCCACCCGGGGCAGGCCGGTGTGCACGATGGTCAGCAGCCGCAACAGCTCCTCAACCGCGCCCGGCAGGGTGGCCGGGTCGGCCAGGCCGGGGATCTGCTCGGGGTGGTCCAGCAGCAGCGCGGTCGACAGCGCGATCATGTTCGCGGTCGTCTCGTGCCCGGCGACCAGCAGCAGCACGCCCATGGCGGCCACGTCGACCGGGGTCAGGTCGTCCCGCGCCGCGAGCCGGCTGAGGACGTCGTCCTCCGGCTGTGCGCGCTTGCGGGCCGTCAGGTCGCGCAGGTAGTCATGGACCTCCTCCTGGGCCTCCCGGAGCTGCTCCACGGTGCTCTCCCGGTTGAGCATCGTGCGGCTCAGGCGCTGGAAGCGGTCGTGGTCCTCGTACGGCACGCCGAGCAGCAGGCAGATCACCAGCGAGGGCACCGGCAGCGCGAAGTCGGTGACCAGGTCGGCCGTGGTCCGGCCCTCGGTCATCCGGTCCAGTGCCCCGTCCACGATCCGCTGGATCTCCGGGCGCAGCGTCTCCACCCGCTTGACCAGGAACTCCCCGGTGAGCATGCGGCGCTGGCGGGCGTGCTCGGGGTCGTCGAGCCGCAGGAAGTCCGGATTGTCGGTGATCAGCTCGCGAGCGCCGGCGATCAGCAGCGGAAAGGTCGGGTGGCGTATGTCGGCACTGAACCGGCGGTCGGACAGCACGGTGCGGACCTCGGCGATGCCGGTGACCAGCCAGCAGAGGTCGCCGTCGGGCAGCACGGCCCTGGTCACCGGCCCGGTGGCGGCGGCCTCGGGGTACGCGGGCGGCGGGCCGAACGGGCAGCCGCCGGAGTGCCGGGCCGGCAGTGGGAGGACGGGGGTGGTGGGTGCGGTGGTCACGGCGGGGGTCTCCTCACGTCGCGGGTGTTCTCGTGGGGTTCGGGGCCCGGGAGGGTTCCCGGCGGCCTGCGGCGGGGGTCCGTCAGGCCCCGGTCCGCGCGGGCTCGTCCCCGGTGACGGTGATCGCCCGGCCCGGGCAGAGCTCGGAGGCGAGTCTGACGTCGTCGAACTGCTCGGGCAGCAGGACGGTCTGACGGAGCCTCACCAGACTGTCCCGTTCGTCCTGGTCGAAGACCGCGGGGGCGTTCGTCACGCACATGCCGGAGCTGCAGCAACGGTCCCGGTCGACGCTCACCTGCATGTCGGGCACCTTTCGCCAGGGCGGCGCCGGCTGCCCGGCGGCCGCCTCTCGTTGTCACGGTCAAACTAGCCGTCGCCGGTCCGCTTACGGACGGGTACGGTGGCCGGACCGAGAACGGCTGAATCGGCCCCTGTGCGTGAACCCCCATGGCCGCACAATGCGTTCAACCTGCGGTACTTCATCGGAGGGGTCGGCGGACCCTGCCGCGCGGACGGCCTCACTAGCCTTCGACGGTGGCCAACTCCCGTACGGAGGCCACTGTGTCGGCCTCGGCGGCGCTCCTGTCCGTCCGGTAGCGCACCGCCCGGGCGAACCGCCGGGCCGGCCCGGCGGGGTGGCGGGGGCCGCGCTGGAGGCCGTCGAAGGCGACCTCGACGACCGGTTCCGGCCGGACCGGCACCGTCCGGGTGTCCCCCGCCCGGCCGCCCGGGCGGCACCGCGCTCGTCGTCCGGCTCCGCTCATGGCAGAACCTACCCGGGGCGGAGGCCTCGACGCCGCCGCGTCGCGGTCAACGCCTCGGTACGGACGGTCTGTTCGAAGCGGCCGTCCGGGCTGATGCCGGTCAGCGCCGCCCGCAGGTCCCGTTCGAAGGCGTCCTTCCGGCCGCCGAGCCGGGCGGGGGTGAAGGAGGAGTGCGAGAACTGGAAGCCGATGACCTCGTCGAGGGTGCGGTCGATGCGGTACGTCCAGTGCGCGGCCGTGACGCGGGGGAAGGGAGAGCGACGGAGGATCTCACGGTTCGACTCCTCCTGCTCCGGGCGGGAGCCGTCGTCTCCGCCGCCGGGGAGCGTGCGGTACGCCTCCCGTACCTCGTCCACGGCGCGCGACCACGCCGTCCCGGCCGGTTCCGTGGCGACGAGGACCACGCCGCCCTCAGGGTTGACGAGGCCGTCGAGGTCGGCGAGGACCTGCTCGCGGGACATCCAGTGGAACGACCTGCCCATGACGCAGAGGTCCAGCGGGGGAAGGCCCAGCGCGCGCAGGTCCGAGGAGCCTCCCCGCCTCCACCGGATGGTGTCGACGCCCTGCCGTTCGGCGATCGACCGGCCTTCTTCGAGCATGCCCGGTTCCGGGTCCACCGCGATGACGCGGGCGACCAGCCGGGACAGCGGGAGGGCGAGGATGCCTGGCCCGCATCCGAGGTCGAGGGCCGTCTGGGTCCCGTCCAGCCCGAAGGCCTCGGCGAGGAAGTCGAAGAGCTCCCGCGGGTACCGCGGCTGGTAGCGGGCGTAGTGCGACGCGCCGGAGGCGAAGAGGTCACCCGGGGAGGACATCCGGACCTCCGACGACCGGCCGGGGCGTGCCGGGCGGGTTCACCGCGGCCCCGTCCGGGCGGGTGAGGGGCGGCAGGGCTTCCGGCGGGCGGTCGGCGGCGGCCTCCCAATGGGCTCGCGTCCGGCCGGCGTTCGGTGGGGGCCGGCGATCCTCGGGAGGCACCGGGAATCCGGTCTTCACGGGCGGGTGCACGGGCGTTCCTCCGACAGGCGGCGGGCGGGGCGGGCTGGGAAGGCGGGGGTGCTGGGTTGCGGTGCGTATCGCCACGTGCACCATAAGTCACAGGTAGGTGGTTCGTCCGACGACTGATCGCCGTCGCTCCAAGCCGAGGAGGCGGGACATGGCGCCCCACCCTCACCCCGACCCCGCGAAGCCGCGCTCCGCACCTCGTCCGGGCCTCGCGGACACGACCTGTGTGATCACCGGAAGCGCGTCGGGCATCGGTCGCGCCGTCGCCCACGCCTTCGCCGGCGCGGGAGCCCACGCCGTCCTGGTGGACCGGGACTCCGACGGGCTGCGCCGGGTCGCCGGAGAACTCGGCCCGGCGGCCTCCGTGGTGGTGGGCGACATCTCGCGGCACGCGGACTGCCTGGAGGCCGCGCGGGCGGCCGAGGGGACGGCGCTGCCGGTCCGGTCGCTGGTCAACTGCGCGGCGAGCTTCCTGGCCCTCGGTGAGGGCGCCGGCCCCGCGGACTGGGACCGGAGCCTGGGCGTGAACGTCAAGGGCAGCGCGATGATGACGTCGGCGCTGGCCCCCCTGCTGCGCAGGGCGCGAGGGGCCTCGGTGGTCAACGTCGCGTCCGTCTCGGGGCACATCGCCCAGCCCCGCCAGTGGACGTACAGCGCCGGCAAGGGGGCGCTGCTCGCGCTGACCCGCTGCCAGGCGCTCGACCTCGCGGACGACGGCATCCGGGTCAACAGCGTCTCGCCGGGCCTGATCTGGACCCCGGAGACCGACCGGATGACCGGCGGCGACCGGGCGCGCTGGGGGCCCGTGCTCGGCGACCACCACATCCTGCGGCGGGTGGGGCAGCCGGAGGAGGTCGCGGCCGTCGTGTTGTTCCTCTGCGGGCCCGGCGCGTCGTTCATCACCGGCGCCGACCTGCCGGTCGACGGCGGCTACCTCGCCATGGGCCACAGCAGGTCGGAACCCGAGGTGCTGCCGGGGCGCAGGGACGACCGGGCCCCTTCCCGGCACGTGGACGGGACGCCCGCATGATGCACGCCGTACTGGCGACCGGCAATCCCCGCAAGGCCGCCGAGATCGTCGAACTGCTCCACGGGGTCCTGGAGTTGCTGCCCCGGCCCGGATGGCTTCCCGAGATCGTCGAGGACGGGACGACGGTCGAGGAGAACGCCTACCTCAAGGCCTCCGCGGTGGCCCTCGCGACCCACCTGCCCGCGGTGGCCGACGACACCGTGATGGAGGTGGACGCCCTCGGACGCGCTCCCGGGCTGTTCTCGGCCCGCTACGCCGGCGAGGGCGCGGGCGACGCCGCGAACGTGGCCAAGGTGCTCGCCGAGATGGCGGGTGTCGCCGCCCCGGGCCGGGGAGCCCGGGTGCGCACCGTGGCGCTGCTCTGCTACCCGGACGGACGGCGGGTGGTCAGCGAAGGGGTCGCCCGGGGCCGGATCACCGAACGCCCGCTCGGCGACCGCGGGTTCGGCTACGACACCGTGTTCGTGCCCGACGACGGCGACGGACGCACGCTCGGCCAGATGACCGCGGACGAGAAGGCCCGGCTGTACTGCCGGGGGCGGGCGTTCCGCGGCCTGGCCGCCTCCCTGAAGAGCGCGGCATGCCGGTCGCGCTAGAGCTCGGCGGACACGCGACGGTCCTGATCCGGGCGGACGCCTTCACCCTGCTCTGCGACCCCCACCTGCACGACAGCTACCGCGGCGGCCTCCTCGGTTTCGCCCCCGCTCGACGCGTCCTGCCGCACGCGCTGCCCCGGCCCGACGCGGTGTGGATCTCCCACTCCCACCGCGACCACTTCGACCTCGCCTCCCTGGCCCGGCTCGACCGGGCGCTGCCGGTCCTGCACCCCGACGACCCGAGGATCGCGCACGCCCTCCGCCGGCTGGGCTTCCGCGACACCGTCGTGGTGCGCGACTGGACGGCGTTCAGCCCGCGCCGGGGCGTCGAACTGACGTGGACGCCCTCGACGATGGCCGTCCCCGAGCACGGGCTCTCGGTCCGCACCCGGGACGCCTTCGTCTGGCACATGGTCGACAGCCTGGTCACGCCCGCGTGGGTGCGGCGGGTGCTCGCCGACGGACCACCGCCGGACGTCCTGCTGGCTCCCTGCCAGCCGATCGAGGAGACCCGCAGTGTGGAGGGCGTCCCACCCGGGGTGGACCCGGACTGGTCCGACCCGCTGACGGCGCTGATGGCACAGGTCCGCCCCGCACACGTGGTCCCGCTGCCGGAGGGGCAGTACGGGCTGGGCGAAGCGGCCTGGCTCAACGGGCACAAGTTCCCCGTACCGCCCTGTCTGGTCGACCGGGCGCTGCGCGCGGACGACCCGGACCGCCGGGTGCTGCGCCCCGGCCCGGGAGACCGGCTCACCGTGGCGGGAGGGACCGTGCGGTGGGAGTCGGCCGCCGTGGACTGGGTGCGGGCCACCGACGAGCCGCGCGACCGCAGCTACCGTCCGGGAAGCTGGATCGGCCGGCTGGCCGCGGGCCCCGGTCCCGCCGCCGGGGACGGCCGGAGCGCGCCGGACGGCCCCGACGGAGCGGCGGCACTGGACCGGCTGTTCCCCTGGCCCCCGGCGCTTCCCGGG
>NZ_LFVW01000268.1:0-14862 GCF_001182915.1 Kitasatospora sp. MY 5-36 | reverse complement strand
CTGCGGCAGCGCGGCCTCCGCGTGCGGCAGCGGCGGCGGCTGCGGGCCGTGCGGCGGGCACGCCCACGCCCCCTCCTCGTCGTCCGCAGAGGCCGCGGAGACCGCAGAAGCCGCGGAGGCCCCGGACGACGAGCTCCGCAGCGACCTGGTGAAGGTCCGCCGCCGCGGCGCCGGCACCGAACTCGCGCCCAACGCCTGACGCCTGACGCCTGAACCCCACGGGAGAACCGCACCACCATGCCCCAGCCGTCCACCGACACGCTGCTCGCCCTCGACCGCGCCCACGTCTGGCACCCGTACGGGCCGATGCCCGGGACCGTCACCCCGTACGTGGTCGAGTCCGCCTCCGGGGTGCGGCTGCGCCTGGCCGAACCGGTCGCGGGCGGGCGGCGCGAGCTGGTCGACGGGATGTCGTCCTGGTGGGCGGCGATCCACGGCTACCGGCACCCGGTGCTGGACGAGGCCGTGCGCGACCAGCTGGGGCGGATGAGCCACGTGATGTTCGGCGGGCTCACCCACGAGCCCGCCGTCCGGCTGGCGGCCACGCTGGTGGAGATCACCCCGGAGCCGCTGCGGCACGTCTTCCTCGCCGACTCGGGCTCGGTGGCCGTCGAGGTCGCGATGAAGATGTGCCTCCAGTACTGGCAGTCCACCGGGCGGCCGGCCAAGCGCCGGCTGCTCACCTGGCGCGGCGGCTACCACGGGGACACCTTCCACCCGATGTCGGTGTGCGACCCGGACGGCGGGATGCACCACCTGTGGGGCGGGGTGCTGCCCGGCCAGCTGTTCGCCCCCGAGCCGCCGGCCGGGTTCGACGCCCCGCTCGACCCGGCGTACGCGGCGCGGTTCGAGGAGCTGATGGCCCGGCACGCCGACGAGCTGGCCGCCGTCATCGTCGAGCCGGTGGTCCAGGGCGCCGGCGGGATGCGCTTCCACTCGCCGGCCTACCTGCGGATGCTGCGCGACCTGTGCGACCGGTACGGGGTGCTGCTCGTCTTCGACGAGATCGCCACCGGCTTCGGGCGCAGCGGCGCGCTGTTCGCCGCCGACCACGCGGGCGTCTCGCCGGACGTGATGTGCCTGGGCAAGGCGCTGACCGGCGGCTACCTGACGCTGGCCGCCACACTGTGCACGAGCGAGGTCGCCGACGGGATCAGCCGCGGCGAGGTGCCGGTGCTCGCCCACGGGCCGACGTTCATGGGCAACCCGCTGGCCTGCGCCGTCGCCAACGCCTCGCTGGAGCTGCTGCTCGGGCAGAACTGGTCGGTGGAGGTCAAGCGCATCGAGTCCGGACTGGCCGAGGGCCTCGCGGCCGCGGCCGGACTGCCGGGCGTACGGGACGTACGGGTCCAGGGGGCCATCGGCGTCGTGCAGTTGGACCACCCCGTGAACGTCCCGGCGGCGACCGAGGCGGCGGCGCGCGAAGGCGTGTGGCTGCGGCCCTTCCGGGACCTGATCTACACCATGCCCCCCTATGTGACGGAGGACGAGGACGTGGCACGCATCGCCGCCGCCGTGACCGCCGCGGCGGTGTCCGGATGAACGCGCGCATCCTGTTCGTGACGGGGACCAACACCGACGTCGGCAAGACCGTCGCCACCGCGGCCGTCGCCTCGGCGGCGCTGCGGGCCGGGCGGAAGGTCGCGGTGCTCAAGCCGGGGCAGACCGGCGTCTCGCCGGAGGAGCCCGGGGACGCGGCCGAAGTCCGACGCCTGGCAGGCGAACTGACGATCCGTGAACTGGTGCGCTACCCCGAGCCGCTGGCACCCGACACCGCCGCCCGACGGGCCGGGATGCCGTACCTCTCCCCCGCCGAGGTGGTGACCGAGGTCGCCGAACTCGCCGCCACCCACGACCTGGTACTGGTGGAGGGCGCGGGCGGACTGCTGGTCCGCTACGACGACGAGGGCCGCACGCTCGCCGACCAGGCCCGGGCGGTACTCGACGCCGGGCTCCCGGCCGAGGTGCTGCTGATCGCCTCCGCCGGTCTCGGCACGCTCAACATCGTCTCCCTGACGGCGGAGGCCCTGGCGGCCCGCGAACTCCCCCTCGCGGGCGTGCTCGTCGGCTCCTGGCCCGCCGAACCCGGCCTCGCCGAGCGCTGCAACCTCGCCGACCTCCCCCGCTCCGCCGGCGCCCCCCTCCTCGGCGCCCTCCCGGAACGGGCGGGCCACGCCGAGGACTTCGCCGCCCTCGCCGTCACCGCACTCGCCCCCGCACTCGGCGGCACCTGGAACGCGGAGCAGTTCGCGCACGCCCACCGGCCCGACTAGGCCGGGCCTCGTCGAGGGCGCGAAGCCGATCCCGGAACCTCCCGCGGTACGGCTGTCGGTCCAGTGCCGCTCCAGTGCGCCACCTGCCCGATCACAAACCCGTCAGTTCCGTCAACGAGGCGATCACCCGGATACCTGCGCCCACGGCACCGGGCCCTCGGGAAACCGAGCGGTCCAGCCAGATGGCCCGCAACCCTGCGTCCCGCGCTCCGACCGCGTCCTTCTCGTAGTCGTCACCCACGTAGGCCACCTCGGCGGGCGCCAATCCCAGGGCCTGGCAGCCCGCCAGGAAGATGCTCGCCGCCGGCTTGGCGGCACCGTGCTCCTGGGAGCAGACCAACGGCTCCGTGAAGTAGCCGAGCAGCCCGATCGCTTCCAGCTTCGCGCGCTGGTGCGCGGTCACCGAGTTCGATACGACGCCGAGTCGGAATCGACCCGCCAACGCGCCCAGCGTCGGTTGAGCATCGTCGAACGCCCGCCGGACCGCGTCCCTCCGTACCGCGTAGCTCGCGAACCACGCCGTAGCCGCCTCGTCCGTCACCTCAAGTGCGCCGACCACCCCGGCCTGGGCGAGGAATCGCCGTATTCGTGCGGCCTTCTGGGCGGCGAACGTCAACTCGCCGCTCAGGAAGCGCGGGTACTCCTCCTCCCTGACTTCCCGCCACACACGCAGCGCCTCCGCCGGCGACTCGAACCGGTCGGAGAGCTCTTCGGCCACCAGGTGTTCGTGAAGACCGAACTCCTCGGCCTTCTCGTAGTCGTACAGGGTTCCATCGACATCGAACAGCACTCCACGGATCGTCATGTCGATCATTCTGGCGGAACGGCCGTGCCTCGCCGAGGACTTCGCCGCTCTCGCGTACGCCTCGCCGGCCCCGGGTTGGGCGGCGGCTGGGATGCGGAGCACTTCGAGGGCGCGTACCGGCCCGAATGGGGCCCGCTTCGCTCGAAGGGGTGATCCCGGCTTCCGCCACTGTCGGAAGCCGGGATGGCTCAATACCGTTCCTTCCATGACAGACGGGCTCACCGCAGACGAGGCCCTGCGGGCCTTGGCCGCCCTGGAGGCGGCGTTCAAGGACGACGACGAGGCACTGACCGCCCTGGCGGCGAGCGGGCCCGGTGAACGGCCGCTCCCGGCGCTGGTCGCCGCGTACGGCGAGCACGCCATGGACACCCTGATGGCGCTCGCGTTCGGGCTGCGCGCCACCATGAGCGACGAGGAGATCGCGGAGATCTCCGACGCCGTCAGTTCCAACATCGGTGCCCGGATGAGCGCCCTGCTCACCCAGACCCTCAAGGCCTGGGGCACCCTGGCGCCGGCGGAGGACCTCCCCGTCATCAAGATCATCGCCCACACGGTGATCGACGCGATGCGGGCCGTCACCGAGGACCCGAGCAAGACCGAAGTCCTGCCCCTGCTCGCCACGTTCCGCAGCTACGCCCTCAACGGCACCTGAGGGACAGGGAATTCGGCGCGGGCTTCGAGACGACTCGAAGCCCGCGCTGCTATGCACGTACTCTCATCCAGCCCGCCACGAGCATGAACGCGCCCGTCGAGGCGGCGAGGAAGACGAGGACGAACACCAGGGCGCTCGCCACCGGAGGCACGCGCTCGGGAATCAGCAGGAGGACCGATGCCGCGAACACGAGGCTTCCGGCGGTGATGACGCCGGCTCCGGCTACGGCCGCATACCTCTGCGGAGAACGACGACCAGCCGCTCGATGACGTCCGGCCGGGCGGCCCCGAGGTCGATCAGGATGACGCCGGTGGCCTTGGCCGAGCGCCAGTCGATGCCGAGGGACGGGAGTTTCACGTCGGCGGCGTTCAGGACGGCCTGGAGGTCGTCGAGGACGTCGGCCGCGGCGCGACGGTCCTCCGCCGTGATCTTGTCGATCATGCTGCTCATGGGGCATCTCACTGTTCGGTGTCGGTGAGCCAGCGCGCTTCGGTGTCCCACTCGATGCCGCCGCCGAGCGGCCGGAGGTAGGCGCGGCCGTGCTGCCACCCCATGAAGGCGGCCCAGCGGCCCGAGCGGACGTCGAAGACCCGCTCGCCGACGGTCGAGGGCCGGTAGGGGGTGGTCGGCGGCGCCACCCGTCGCACGGGCGGCGCCGCCGGGGTCATGGCGGAGGCGTTCATCCGCGCCTCGGGGATGGCGTCGCCGCACTGCGCGCATCGGCACGGCGGGAAGTTCCGCCGCAGGACGAGGCTTTCGCCGCATTGACTGTTCGTCATATCCACCGATTAGTTCCTCTCTGTTGCTATCCCCTCACCAAGAGTGGCCAATCACGGCTAGCATCGGAAGAGCTTCACTTTGACAGCGAGCACTGTGGAATCGGGTAATCACCATGCCCCATCGGGAAGTAGACCCCACCTCGTCGCCGGACGCGGCCATCGGCGTTCAGCTCCGGCGCTTCCGCAAGGCCAGGGGGCTCACGCAGGTCCAGCTCGGGCGGCGGACCAACTACAGCGATTCACTCATCTCCATGATCGAGAACGGCGACCGCCCCGCGCCGCTGCCCCTCGTTCGGCGGTGCGACAAGGAACTCGACCCCTGCCAGGCGCTTGAACTCCTGTACTGGACGGCCAAGAGCAGCGCCTTGATCGGCGGGTTCCTCGCCTACATCGAGCACGAGCGCAAGGCCACCGCCCTCAAGATCTACGAGATGAACGTCATCCCCGGGTTGCTCCAGACGCGGGCCTACGCCTCCGCGCTCATCTACGCCGCGGCCCGGCGGGGCGACATCCCCGAGGAGAAGGCCATCGAGCGCCTGAATGTCCGGATGGCGCGGCAGGCCCTGCTGTACCGGGACCCCGCCCCCTCCGTCCACATCATCATGGAGGAGAGCTGCCTGCGGCCCGTCGGCGGCCCCTTCGTCATGGCCGAGCAGCTCCGTCGATTGGAGAGCGTCGCCGGCCTTCCCCACGTCATGCTGCAGATCGCGCCGTCCAGCCTGGGCGAGAACCTCCCCTCGAGCAAGCCGTTCACGCTCCTGACCTCCCCGGACGGGGACTGGATGGCCTACCTCGAAACCATCCAACGGGGCTACGTCGAGCGGGACGACGAGGACAAGATCCGTTCCCTGTCAAGGGTTTACGATTGGCTCCAGGCCCAAGCCCTCTCATGTGCGGACTCGCTGGCGCTCATCCGCACCCGCCTCAAGGAGATCCAAGCCATGTTCCCCATCGCGACGGTCAAGCCCGCCTCCTGGTTGAAGTCCTCGTACAGCGACGGCGGCGGCCAGTGCATCGAGGTCGCCCCCGGCCTCCCGGGCGTCCTCCCCGTCCGCGACAGCAAGGACCCCGACGGCCCGCAGCTCGCCTTCGGTACGGACGCCTGGCAGTCCTTCATCGCGGGCGTCAAGTCCGGCGAGTTCGGGAGCGTCTGACTCCCTCGCCGCCCTGCCGCTTCGGCAGGGCGGCGGCACCACTGCTCAGCGGGCCCCGGCGACGAGGAAGCGGCCGGAGCGCCAGTGCAACCGGGCCGGGCCGCCGGTGGGCCAGTCGTGGTTCAGGTGGCGGCGGTCGCGGCCGAGGGCGCCGAGGGCGTGGGGGCGCAGGGTGCCGCTCCTCAGGCCGGTGGCCTCCTCTGCCGTCACCGGCATGATCGTCACGTACTGGGCGTCGTCCCCGCCCATCCAGTCGACGACCTCGGTGAAGATCCACACGAACCGCTGCGAACACCCCAGGCAGCGCCGCAGGTTGACGGCGAAGCGCGAGCCGTCCACCACTTCCGCCTCGTGCTCGAAGCCCTCCCGCTGCCGCCCCCACACCGCCCGTTCGTCCTCGCCGTAGCACTTCGCGCAACCGAACTCCGCCATCGGCCTACCCATCGGTCGACTCCCTGTTCCGCGACGTCCCGTGTCGCGGCCCATGATGCCCGCAGGGCCCCACCGACCGGCCGCACCGTCACCCGACCGGGGAACAATTCACGGGCCGTTCCCGCGCAGTTCGCGCCCCAGGGCGGACATCCGCACGGCGGGTTGACGCACCCGGGGCCCGGCTCGGCCCGGTTCGGGCCGGCTCGCCCCGGCTCGGGCTTCGGGCCGCACACCTCGGAGTGCACGCCGACCGCCCTCGCGCCCGAACGGGCCTTCACGGCGAAGGGTGGCACGGACATGTCCCAGATTTCTGGGATTCTCCTCGCCCACCGACCTCGCGCAGAATCGGCGTCAGGCACCCCGGTGAGCACGGGAGCCCGCCAAGCCACCCGTCGGAGAGGGGAGTTGATCAGCGATGTCACGCTCCTTCAAGCGCACCGATGACAAGGCCCGGCGGACCCGCTCCCGGTCGCGGACGCTCGGCTGACAAGCGGCTCTGACCCCGCACCCCACCCCGCCCGGCGCGCCGCCTCCTCGGCGGCCGCCGGGGGGATCAGGGTCAGGGCAGGGGGCGCGCCGACCGGAGCCTCGGCCGGCCGCCCCCGTCAGTCGGTCTCCAGCAGGAGGGCCGGGAGCTCGGCCTCCCGCACCAGGTCGCGCGGCAGGGTGAGGCCGAAGTGGCGGCCGAGCACCTCCAGGCAGGTGCGGTGGAGGTCGTCGCCCGCGCGGTCGTGGTCGGGCAGGCCGACGGCGGCCAGCTCGGCCGTCAGGGCGGCGGCGGTGGCCGGCTCGCCCTGGACGTCGCCGGGGCCCCAGGAGGGGTCCAGGTGGAGGTTGAGGGAGCAGATCTCCCGCCCGTCCCGGTGGGCGCTGAAGAACGGCGGCACCGGCTTGCCGTTCTCCTCCTCGAACTCCAGGTGGTAGACCTCGGCGCCGCCGCGCGAGACCTCCGGCCGGACGCTCAGCTCCCCCTGCCAGTAGCCGTACGCCACCGCGAAGGCGAGGTCGCCGCTGCGCCCGTGGTGCAGCGCGATGTCCTCGATGCCGCCGGCGAACTCCAGCTCGTACTCCTCCACCAGGTCCTCGGCGGTGAGCTCGTCGAGCGGCCGCGCCGTGCGCTCCGGGAGCCCTTCGGCGAGCCGGGCCGCCAACTCCTCCGGCTCCAGGCCGCGGGCGAGCACGACGCTGTAACCTCCGTAGGCGATCGATTCGGGTTCGGCGAGCCAGGTGAGTGCGTCCGTCATGATGATCATCCTGCCGCACCCGCCCGCTCGTTCGGTATTCCGAACGATCTGACCGTCCATCGAACCGCCCGCCGAGCCGGCCACCGAACCGCCCGCCAGGCCGTCCGATACCGGAGCCCCAGCGCCGGAGCGTCAGTGCCAGAGCCCCCACGCGGCCGGCCGGACCGGCGAGGCCTCGGCGAGGTGGCCGTGCTGCTCGGCCCGGTACTGCAGCACCAGCACCGAGCGGACCGGCTCGCCGTCCAGCGCGGTGTAGGCGTGCGGGAGCGCGGCGTCGAAGCCGATGTAGTCGCCCGGTCCCAACTCGATCTCGCGGCCGTCCACCCGCACCCCCAGCCGGCCGGCCTGGACGACGGTGTGCTCGGTGCCGGTGTGGCCGCCGGACTCCTGCGCGGCGCCGGTGCGCACCAGCTGGTCGTAGAGCTCGAACACGGTGTCCCCGGACTCGATCCGGCGCAGCGGCCGCAGGTCGACGCCCCGCCCGCTGAGCACCTCGGTCTCGGCCGCCCGCACCACCGTCACCTCGCCGGCCGGCCGGGCCTCGACCAGGTCGGAGATCGGCACGCCGAGCACCCGGGACAGCCCGAGCACCGTCTCCAGGGTGGGGTTGCCGGCCCCGGACTCCAGCTGGGAGAGCGTCGCCTTGCCGACCCCGGCCCGCCGGGACAGCTCGGACAGCGACAGTCCGCGCTGGGCCCGCACCCGCTTCAGGTTGGCGGCGAGGACGCCCCGGACGGATTCCTCGGCGTCGTTCACGCTGGGCCTCTTCTCTTGCGGCAGTGTTCGATATACCGTACGGGACGCACACCGACGGACGGGGCAGCGTAGCGAAACACCCCGCTGCCCTCACCCTCACCAGGAGACCGCAGTGACCGAGCCCGCCGAGACCACCGAGCCCGCCGAGACCATCAAGTACCGGAAGAACGGCCTGACCCGCGGGGTCACGGACGAGCTCGCGGAGAGCATGAAGCAGGGCTGGGCCGACACCGAGCGCACCGCCCTGGAGCCCGTCCCGCAGGCCGCGCACACCGCCCGCCGCCGCGCCGCGCTGTCCGCCGCCTTTCCCGGCGAGCTGCTGGTCGTCCCGGCCGGCAACCCCAAGGTGCGGGCCAACGACACCGACTACCCGTTCCGCCCCTCCTCCGACTACGCCTACCTGACCGGCGACCAGTCCGAGGACGGCGTCCTGGTGCTCGCCCCGACCGGGGACAGCGGCCACGAGGCCGTGCTCTACCTGCGCGACCGCTCCCGCACCGACAACGGCGAGTTCTGGCTGGACGGCCACGGCGAGCTGTGGGACGGCCGCCGCAACAGCCTGACCGAGAGCGAGCGGCTGTTCGGCCTGCCCTGCCGGGACGTGCGCAACGCCCGCACGGACCTGCGCGCCGCCACCGGCCCGGCCCGCGTGCTGCGCCGCCACGACGCGGGCGTCGAGGAGGCCCTCGCGGACCGGATCACCGCCGAGCGGGACGAGGAGTTCGAGGTCTTCCTGTCCGGGCTGCGCCTGGTCAAGGACGCGTTCGAGATCGAGGAGCTGCGCTTCGCCTGCGCCGCCACCGCCCGCGGCTTCGAGGACGTGGTCCGCGTCCTCGGCACCGACTCGGAGACCGCCGAGCGGCTGATCGAGGGCACCTTCTTCGTCCGCGCCCGGGTCGAGGGCAACAGCGTGGGCTACAGCACCATCGCCGCGGCCGGCCCGCACGCCACCACCCTGCACTGGGTGCGCAACAACGGCCACGCCCGCCCCGGCGACCTCCTGCTGCTCGACGCCGGCGTGGAGACCAACCACCTCTACACCGCCGACGTCACCCGCACCCTCCCGGTCAGCGGCCGCTTCACCGAGCTCCAGCGCAAGGTCTACGACGCCGTGTACGCGGCCCAGGAGGCCGGCATCGCGGCCGTCCGGCCGGGCGGGCGGTTCCGCGACTTCCACCACGCCGCCCAGCGCGAGCTCGCCGAACACCTCACCGCCTGGGGCCTGTTCGGCGACCTGAGCGCCGACAAGGTGTACGAGCTGGGCCTGCACCGCCGCTTCACCCTGGCGGGCACCGGCCACATGCTGGGCATCGACGTCCACGACTGCGCCCACTCCCGCACCGAGGAGCACGTCGACGGCCCGCTGGAGCCGGGCATGGTGCTCACCGTCGAGCCGGGCATCTACTTCCAGGAGAACGACCTGACGGTGCCGGAGGAGTACCGGGGCATCGGGGTGCGGATCGAGGACGACATCCTGGTCACCGAGGACGGCAAGGAGACCCTCTCCGCCGACCTCCCGCGCCGCTCCGACGAGGTCGAGGCCTGGCTGGCCCGGCTGCGCGGCTGAGCAGCGGAAGAGCGGCACCGGGGCGCACCCGGTGCCGCTCGCCGTACGGCCGCTTGAGTCGCTTGAGCGGCTTGAGCCGCTTGAGCCGCTCCGGCTACTTCAGCTGCTGCAGCGCCACGCCCACCCGCCGCACGGCGGCCTCGACGTCGTCGGGCATCCGGCTGGTGAAACAGAGCCGGAAGAAGCCCGGCTCCGCGTTGTGCATGGTCCCGCCGGGCAGCAGGGAGACCTCGGTGGGCTTGGCGGCGAGGTAGCGGAACAGCCACTCCTCGTTCGGGTCGAGCCCGTCCGGCCCGATGGCCGGCAGCCCGTTCACGTGCTCGCCGGGCGCGCGCTTGCCGAGGTACCTGGTGAGGTCGAGCCAGAAGAACATCGCGGCGTTGTCGCCGTCCTGGTGGACGTACTCGATCCCGGCGGCGTCCAGGGCGTCCTTGGTCCTGCGGAAGCTCGCGCTCAGCAGCGTGCGGTACTCGCGCATCGCGTACACCGGGTAGGGCTCCCCGTCGACGGTGGCCTTGAACAGCTCCCCGATGACGTAGGTCTTCAGCGAGTCGAACGGGGTGAACCAGGGCAGCGCGCGGGTCTGTTCGGCCGGGTCGTCACTGCCGAGCATGGCGCGGTGCACGGCCTCGTTCTTGGAGACGACGAACCCCGTGCGGAAGCCGGACAGCCCGAAGTCCTTGGCGAAGCCCCAGACCACGTGGACCCGGTCGGCGTGCTCCTGGTACGCGTCCAGGGCCACCGCGCTGGTGAACGGCGTCGTCCCGGTGTCGAGTTGGGAGTGGCAGTAGATCTCGTCGGAGATGATGTGGAGGTCGGTGTGCGCGAGCGCCCAGCCGTAGATCTCGTCGAGGAGTTCCTTCGGGTAGTTGACGCCCAGTGGGTTGTGCGGATTGGTGAGGACGAGCAGCCGCGGGTTGTGCCCGGCCTCCTTCCGCGCCTCGTAGGCGTTCACGATCAGGTTCAGGGTGAGCCGGTAGCGGTCCTCCCCGTGGGTGGGCAGGTGCACCGGGACGCACTTCAGCTTGGGCCGTTCCTGGAACGACCAGTTGAAGCCCTGCCAGTACGGCGCCGGGATCAGCACCTCGTCCCCGGGCTTGAGCGGCACGCCGCCCGTCCCCTGCCGCCGCATGAGCCCGTAGGCGATGCACTCCAGCGCGGAGGAGACCCCGGCGCAGCCGAAGACGTCCTCCATCACGACCGTGCGGCCGAACGCCCGGGTGAGCAGGTCCGCCGCCTGCTGACGCAGCCACGGGATGCCGACCGGGGCCATGTACTTGATGTTCAGCTCGGGGATCAGCCGGATCTTCTCGAAGACGTCCCGCTGCATCGAGTCGTGGTAGAGCAGGACGTTCTCCGCGACGGACAGGTCGACGGCGGTGTCCGGCGCCAGGTGCTGGTGGTAGAAGGCGAGGGCCTGCTCGAAGTCGGGCAGGCCGGCGTGCAGGTCGGCGATCGCCTGGGGCGAGGCGATCCTGAGTCCGTTCTCGGTGATGGTCATGGTGGGTCCCCTGTCGGGTGGGCGGGTCCGGCAGCGCGCCAGCAAGGGTGCCGGAAGGGTGCCGAACGACGCCGGACACGGCCGGACGATGCCGTTCGCGCACGCATCGGCCCCAGCCGACCACGCCCCGGACCCGGCCGCCAGCGCTCGCCCGCCGTCCGGACGGCGGGCGCGCCCCGGCCCGCCGTCCGGACCGGGAACCCGCTTCAGCCCGTCGCCTGTGATGCCGGTGCCCTCGGGCGGTCAGCCCAGCCGCCACACCGTCGTGGTCTTGACCGCGGTGTCCTCCAGGTCCGCGACCACCGGCACCTGGTACGCCGCCACCGCGGTGAACCGGTCCCGGGGCAGGTAGGCCCGGCCCGGGTCGCCGACGACGACGGTCGCGCCGCGCGCCACGGCCCGCTCCAGGAATGGCAGGAAGCGGGCGGCCATGGCCCGTTCGTAGAAGACGTCGCCCGCGAGCACCACCTCGGCGGGCCCGCCGTCGCCGTCCACCAGGTCCACCAGGGCGCCGTCCACCCGGACCCCGTTGGCCTCGGCGTTCAGCCCGATCGCGGCCACCGCGTAGGCGTCGATCTCGGCGGCGCGCACCTCCGTCGCCCCGCGCAGCGCGGCGGCCACCCCGACCAGCCCGGAGCCGGCCGCGACGTCCAACACCGTACGGCCGTCGACCAGTTCGGGGTGGTCCAGCACGTAGCGGGCGACCGCCACCCCGCCCGCCCAGGCGAAGGCCCAGAACGGCGGCGGCAGCCCGGCCCGCCCGCGCGCCCGTTCGGTGGTCTCCCACAGGGCGATGGCGTCCTCGGCCATGTGGAGGCTGATCTCGGGCACGAAGGGGACGGGCTTCAGCTCGGTCTCCCGCCGGATGAAGGCGAGGTCCTCGGCGGTCCGAGGATCGGATTGGGGATCGGGCTGAAGGGCGGGCGGGAGAGCGGATCGGAGAGTGCGCAGCTCACTCGGCATGTCCGCAGCATAGGGCCCGCGCGGGGGTGCTCCCCGCCACCCGCCCGGCGGGACGCCCCCGCCCGTGTGCCCGACCGCCGGATTCACCCCCTCTCGCTCAACCCCCGCTCGTCCACCACCCGCTTGATCTTCCCGACCGAGCGCTCCAGCGTGTACGGGTCCACCACCTCGGCCGCGACGGTGATCCCGACCCCGTCCTTCACCGCCCGGACGATCTCCGCCCGCGCCGCCTCCCGCTGCTCCGCGGGGGCCTCCGGCCGGGCCTCCACCCGGACGGTCATGGTGTCCAGCCGCCCCTGCCGGCCGAGCCGCAGCTGGAAGTGCGGCGCGACGCCCGGGGTGCGCAGCAGGATCTCCTCGATCTGGGTCGGGAAGACGTTCACCCCGCGCAGGATGATCATGTCGTCGCTGCGCCCGGTGACCTTCTCCATCCGCCGGAACGCCGGCCGCGCGGTGCCGGGCAGCAGCCGGCTGAGGTCGCGGGTGCGGTAGCGGATGATCGGCAGCGCCTCCTTGGTGAGCGAGGTGAAGACCAGTTCGCCGCCCTCCCCCTCGGGCAGCACCTCGTCGGTGAACGGGTCGACGACCTCCGGGTAGAAGTGGTCCTCCCAGATGTGCAGCCCGTCCTTGGTCTCCACGCACTCCTGGGCGATGCCCGGGCCGACCACCTCGGAGAGGCCGTAGATGTCGACGGCGTGCAGGTCGAGCCGCTCCTCGATCTCGCGCCGCATCTCCTCCGTCCACGGCTCGGCCCCGAAGATGCCGATCCGCAGCGAGGTGCTCCGCGGGTCGACGCCCTGCCGCTCGAACTCGTCGAGCAGGGTCAGCAGGTAGGACGGGGTGATCATGATGATCTCGGGCTCGAAGTCCAGGATCAGCCGCACCTGGCGGGCCGTCATGCCGCCGGAGGCCGGGATGACGGTGCAGCCGGCCCGCTCGGCGCCGTAGTGCGCGCCCAGGCCGCCGGTGAACAGGCCGTAGCCGTACGCGATGTGCGCCTTGTGGCCGGGCCGGCCGCCGGCCGCGCGGATCGAGCGGGCGACCACGTCGGCCCACATGGAGAGGTCGTCGTCGGTGTAGCCGACCACGGTCGGCAGTCCGGTGGTGCCGCTGGAGGCGTGGATCCGGCGGACCCGCTCCATCGGGACGGCGAACATGCCGAAGGGGTAGCCCTCGCGCAGGTCGGCCTTGGTGGTGAAGGGAAAGCGGGCGAGGTCGTCCAGAGTGCGGCACTCCTCGGGGCGGACGCCGGCCGCGTCGAACTTGCGGCGGTAGAGCTCGACGTTGTCGTACGCGTGCCGCAGGGTGGCCCGCAGCCGGGTGAGCTGGTGGGCGCGCAGCTCGTCCGGACCCATCCGCTCGCCGGCGTCCAGGAGCTCGGGCGGTAGCGGCTCCCCGAGGTGTCGGCGCGGGACGGGTGCGGTGCCGGTCATCGTCGCTCCTTCGCTGCTCTGCCAATTTCGCTGCTTTGCCGATCTCGCTGCTCTGCCGAGGTTCGTCCGCATCGAGGACGCCCGGACCGAGATCACCAACCGATCGTTCGGTCAGTCCCCTGCGCTCCATTGATCCAGTACCCGAACCACCTGTCAAGGGATCGCGCGGACCTTCCGGAATGTGAAGTTCCGACCGCTTCGCGGCGACTTCGTGTCGAGAGCTTGGCTAGCCGATATGAAAATCATTACAGAAGTTTGACTTGCTTCCGCCCTTCACTGCCCCGCCCCCATGGTTCAGTAGTGCGGTTTCTGTCCCGCACCCCGGAGTGATCACCGTGCCCACGACTCCCGCCCTGGTCAGCGCGCTGCGCGAACTCGGCGACCGACCCGCCGTCGTCGCCGACGGGCGCGCGATCAGCGGCATCGGCCTGCTGCTCGGCGTCTCCCCGCCCGGCGGACTCCCCCAGGCCCTCGCCCGCCGCATAGCCGAGCACGCCGCCCTGCCGCCCTCCGCCGCCCGGGCCGCCGAACAGCGGCTGCGCTACTGGGCCGGCGTCCTCGGCGCACCCCCGATCCGGCACACCGTGCTGCACCCCGTCACCGACCTCGCCGTCGACCTCGCCCTCGCCACCCTGCTCGCCGGCGGCACCGTCCACTGCGGCGACCCCGACCAGCGGCCCGAACAGCAGCTCGAAGCCGTCGCCACCGCCCGGGCCACCCACCTCAGCCTGCCCTCCGCCCTGCTCTGGCGGCTCAGCGGACAGCCCGGCCTCGCCGCCCACGACCTCGCCGCGCTGCGCCTGGTCCTGCACGTCGGCCCCGAACCCCGGCAGGAGGACGTGTACGCCGCCGTCGACGCGCTCGGCGCCGTCCTCGCCCACGTCCGCGCCCCGGACAGCAACGCCGAGGCCGCCGACCGCCGACTGCGCGCCGACGCCGCCAACGCCTCGGCCGCCGCCTGGAAGTACGGCATCGGCGTCACCGCCGAGCAGGTCCACGACTTCGGCGCCCAGCTCGACCGGGCCGTACTCGCCGCCCTCCTGCACACCCTCCAGCAGAACGGCGTGCTCACCGACCCCGCCCGCGGCTACCCCGAGGCCGAGGTCCTCGCCGCCGCCATGGTCACCCCCGCCCAACGCCCCCGGGTCGTCCGCTGGCTGGACGCACTCGCCCGGCACGGCCTGCTCACCCGGCGGGACGGCGGAGCCCAGGGCCCGGTCTTCCACGGCCGGCCCGGGCCGGACGCCGCCGAGGTCCGGGAGGCCTGGCGCCCCGCCGCCGAGACCTGGGCCGACGGGCTCGG
>NZ_LFVW01000267.1:0-1798 GCF_001182915.1 Kitasatospora sp. MY 5-36 | reverse complement strand
CGGGCCGGCCCCCCTCCGGGGCACGGCCCGGCGGCCCCCCGGACACGCCCGGACGCGGCCGCGCCCGCCCCGGAGCCGGACGCCCCGGCAGCCACCACTCCGCCGCAGGAAAGTGATCTGAGATGGCCAACGAAGACCAGCTTCGCGAGTACCTCAAGCGGGCGGTGGCCGATACCCGTAAGGCCCACCGGCGGCTCAAGGAGCTCGAGGACGAGCGCCACGAGCCGATCGCGATCATCGGCATGGCCTGCCGCTTCCCCGGCGGCGTGCGCAGCCCCGAGGGGCTGTGGCGGCTCCTGGTCGACGAGGCCGACGCGATCTCCGAGTTCCCGACCGACCGCGGCTGGGACCTCGACTCGGTGTACGACCCCGACCCGGGCGCCGCGGGCACCAGCTACACCCGCCACGGCGGCTTCCTGGACGGCGCGGCCGGCTTCGACGCGGGCTTCTTCGGCATCAGCCCGAACGAGGCGCTGGCATGGACCCGCAGCAGCGGCTGCTGCTGGAGACCTCCTGGGAGGCCGTGGAACGCGCGGGCATCGACCCGCAGTCGCTGGCCGGCGGCCGGACCGGCGTCTTCGTCGGCACCACCTCGCAGCTGTACGGCACCGGTTCGGACATCCCGGAGGGCGTGGACCTGTACCTGGGCACCGGCACCACCTCCAGCGTCACCTCCGGCCGGATCGCCTACCACTTCGGCCTGGAGGGCCCGGCGGTCTCGGTCGACACCGCCTGCTCCTCCTCGCTGGTCGCGCTGCACTGGGCCGCCCGCTCGCTGCGCCAGGGCGAGTGCACCACCGCACTGGCCGGCGGCGTGACGGTGATGTCCAACCCCGGCATGTTCGTGCTGTTCAGCCAGCAGAAGGGGCTGGCCCCGGACGGCCGCTGCAAGGCCTTCGCGGGCGCCGCCGACGGCACCGCGTGGAGCGAGGGCGTCGGCATGCTGATGCTGGAGCGGCTCTCCGACGCGCGCCGCAACGGGCACCGGGTGCTCGGCGTGATCCGCGGCAGCGCCGTCAACCAGGACGGCGCCAGCAACGGCCTGACCGCCCCCAACGGCCCCTCCCAGCAGCGGGTGATCCGGCACGCGCTGGCCGACGCCCGGCTGGCGGCGGCCGAGGTCGACGTGGTGGAGGCGCACGGCACCGGCACCCGGCTCGGCGACCCGATCGAGGCCCAGGCGCTGCTCGCCACCTACGGGCAGGACCGCGAACGGCCGCTGCTGCTCGGCTCGGTGAAGTCCAACATCGGCCACACCCAGTGCGCCGCGGGCGTGGCCGGGGTGATCAAGACGGTGCTGGCCATGCAGCACGGCGTGCTGCCCCGCACCCTGCACGTGGACGAGCCCACCCCGCACGTGGACTGGACGGCCGGATCGGTCGACCTGCTCACCGAGGCGCGCGCGTGGCCGGAGACCGGCCGTCCGCGCCGGGCCGGCGTCTCCTCCTTCGGCGTCAGCGGCACCAACGCCCACGTCGTGCTGGAGCAGGCCCCGCCGGTCGATGCTCCCTTGGTCGAGACCCCCTCGGCCGCGCCGACCGGCCCGGTTCCGCTGGCCTTCTCCGCCAAGAGCCCGGCCGCGCTCCGGGACCAGGGCGCGCGGCTGCGCGAGCTGCTCGCCGCCGACCCGGCGCTCGTCCCCGCCGACCTCGCCGCCTCGCTGGCCTCGTCCCGCTCCGACTTCGTCCACCGCGCGGCGGTGGTCGGCGCCACCACCGCCGAACTCCACGACGCCCTCGGGGACTTCGCCTCCGGTACGGCGGACGTCACCGGGCGCACGGTGTTCGTCTTCCCCGGG
>NZ_LFVW01000266.1:0-433 GCF_001182915.1 Kitasatospora sp. MY 5-36 | reverse complement strand
CCAGGACGGCGCCCGCACCGTCGCCCTCCGCTCCCAGGCCATCACCGCCATCGCCGGAAACGGCGGCATGGTCTCCATCGCCCAACCCGCCCAGGACATCGACCTCCCCCCCTGGCAGGACCGGATCTCCGTCGCCGCCGTCAACGGCCCCAGCTCCACCGTCGTCGCCGGAGACGCCGACGCCCTCGACGAACTCGTCGAACACTTCACCACCGACGGCATCCGCGCCCGCCGCGTCCCCGTCGACTACGCCTCCCACTCCGCCCACGTCGAGCGGATCCAGGACGACCTGCTCACCGCCCTGGCCGACCTGCGCCCCCGGCCCCCGCAGGTCCCGTTCTGGTCCACCCTGGACAGCCGCTGGACCGACACCGCCGCCTTCGACGCCGCGTACTGGTACCGCAACCTGCGCCACCCGGTGCAGCTGGAGGCC
>NZ_LFVW01000026.1:0-14511 GCF_001182915.1 Kitasatospora sp. MY 5-36 | reverse complement strand
AGACCTCATGCGCCGATCGTTGTCTCTTCGTGAATCCAGGGTGGATTGTCAGTGCCTCGACCTAGGCTCCGAAGCGTACTCGGACATGGAGGTCGAGGCGATGGTCGATGACCGCTGGCAGTGGTACCCGCCTGAGGTGGAGGGCTGGTTGGGCGCCCTGTGGGGCAAGTCCGCTGGCAGGGCCGGAGGGACGGTCAACCTCCTGCTGTCGCACATGCTGGACACGGCGGCGGTGGCGGAGATCGTCTGGGACCGATACCTGCCGCCGGTGACGCGGCGGCGTCTGGACGCCGTCGCGGGCGGGCCGGGCAAGGGGCGACGGCTGTTCGCCTGGCTGTGCGGGATCCATGACTGCGGCAAGGCCACCCCGGTGTTCCAGTGCCTCGACCCCGCTGGCGAGGCCGCGGTCCGCCAGGCGGGCCTGAGCTGGGACAAGTACGCGGTGAAGGGGGTGTCCTGGCGGCACGACAAAGCCGGTGCCCGCGTGTTGAGGGCGCTGCTCACCGAAGCGACGTGGTCGAAGGAGCAGGTCGGTTGGGTCTGGCCGCTGGTCGCAGGCCACCACGGTCTGATCCCGACCCTGGGGCAGCTGAGCCCGCCGAAGAGGAACGAGAGGCTGCAGGGAAACAGTCGGCCCTGGAAGCTCGCGCAGTCGGCGCTGGTGGAGGTCTTCTCCCGGGAGCTCGGCTACGAGGGCGACGCGCCGCTTGCCGCCGTCGAACCTCTGGAGGTGCCGAGCCGAGCGGTGCAGCTCCAGCTGTCCGGCTTCGTGGTGATGGCGGACTGGATCGCCAGCGACGAGCGGCACTTCCAGGGAGTGCCGGACCTGGCGGCGGTAACGATGCCGCAGGCGCGGCAGCGGGCCACGGCAGCGTGGGCGCAACTCGGCCTGCGCGGTGGGTGGGGAACGCTCCCGGTGCCCGGTCCGGAGGCGTTCCGGGACCGTTTCGGCCACGGGCCCAGGCCTTCGCAGGAGTTGGTCCTTGACGTGGTGCGCCGGATGGGCGGGCCGGGCCTGGTGATCGTCGAGGCTCCGATGGGGGAGGGGAAGACGAAGGCGGCGCTGGCGGCGGCCGAGCTGATGGCCGCGCGGCACGGCGCGGACGGAGTGTTCCTGGGCATGCCGACCCAGGCGACCGCAGACCCGATGTTCACCCAGGTCCGGTCGTGGCTGCGCGAGGTCGGCGACGGCCTGGAGGACCAGGTCGCGCTGCTGCACGGCAAGCGTATGGTCAACAAGCAGTGGCGCGCCCTCCTGGAGGGCACCGGTGAGTGGGGGCAGGACGCCGACTCCTACTTCTCGTCCGTGGGGGAAGACGAGTTCGGGATGTCGACCGACTGCTTCGACGGCTGCGAGGGCGGGGAGCGCAGGGTCCCCGCCGAGTGGTTCCTGGGCCGTCGCCGAGGTCTGCTGAGCCCGTTCGCGGTCGGCACCATCGACCAGCTCCTGTACGCCGCGACCCGCACCAAGCACGTGATGCTGCGTACGGCCGGCCTGATGGGCAAGGTCGTGATCCTCGACGAGGTCCATGCCGCCGACGTCTACATGTCGCAGTTCCTGCTGGAGGGCCTGTGGTGGCTCGGACAGGCCGGCGTGCCGGTGGTGCTGCTCTCGGCGACTCTGCCGCCCGAGCAGCGGCGTGATCTGGCCGCCGCCTACCTGGCCGGCACGCAGTCCGCGGAGGCCCCGGCGGCGCCGGAGCTTCCAGAGCCGCAGGGCTATCCGAGCGTGACGGTGGTCTGGCCGGGGCGGGACGGGCAGCCGGAGTTTCTCGTGGAGAGCACCGAGTCGTGGCGCCACGATCTCCAGGTACGGGTCGAAGTGCTCCACGAGCAGCCGGCGGAGACGGATGCCCGGGCCGCGGACGACGGCGCCGGGCCGGCGGACGCCGCCGTAACCGACTACCTGCGGGAGCGGCTCGCCGACGGCGGATGCGTGCTGATCATCCGTAACACCGTGGCCCGCGCTCAGGCCACGTTCGACGCCCTCCACAAGGAGTACGGCGCCGACGTGCGGCTCCTGCACGCCCGCCTGCACGCCGGCCACCGGGCCGACCGGACCCAGGAGGTGCTGGAACTCCTCGGCCCGCCGAGAGAAGGATCCGACCGCCCCGACAGGCTGATCGTCGTCGCCACCCAACTCGCGGAGCAGTCCTTCGACGTCGACGCCGACCTGCTGATCACCGATCTCGCGCCCATGGACCTGCTCCTCCAGCGCATCGGCCGCCTCCATCGCCACGACGGCGTCAAGCGCCCCCACGCGCTGTCCCGGCCCACCGTCGTCGTCACCGGCATCGGCCTCGACGACGACAAGGCGCCGTACATCCTGCGGGCCTCCGAGGGGATCTACGGCCGCTACCTCCTGCTGCGCACGGCCGCCGAGGTCGAGCGGGCGGCGACAGCCGGCGGAGGCACGTGGAGCATCCCCGGCCGGGTGCCGGACCTGGTTGCCCGGGTCTACGGTACCGACGCCCTTGTCCCCGCCTCCTGGACCGAAGCGCAGGACGATGCCCAGCAGGCATGGGAGAAACGGCAGAACGAGCGCCGCGATGCAGCTGGCGAATACCTGCTCACCCGCGCCGGGGAGCACGGCTCGCAGACCCTGGCCGGCCTCCACTACGGAACCCGAAGCAAGCTCACCGAGGGCCAGTTCGAGGCGCTCGTCCGGGACGGGGACCGTAGCGCGGAGGTCGTCCTGGTGCGCCGCCTCGGGGAGGACGACTTCCGTGCAGTGACGGGCCGCAGCCTCGGCCCGAACGGCGAGGTCGCGGCCGAGGTGGTGGACGACGTGCTCTCCGGCACGGTACGCCTTCCCGCCAGGCTGACCGAAGCGGCCGAGCAGGCGCTCGGGCCGCTGTCGGGCTGGCGGGACCATCCCTGGCTGCGCCACAGCCTGGCCCTGGAGCTCGACAGACAGGGCGAAGCGGTCCTCGGTGACTTCCGGCTGCGCTACGACGACCTGCTCGGCCTCGTGGTGAGCGGAGGCAGACCATGGCGGTAGGGGCCGTGTGGGCGCAGCGGACGCAATGCCGCCCCGCCCACACGCCCCCAACCCCGCGAGCGCGGGGCCGACATACGGTCGGCACGAGGCCGGAAACACGGCCAGGAGCCATCCCCGCGTACGAAGTTCGCGAGGCCGATGGGCAATTCAAGCATTCGCACCCCAACGGTCCTCCACCAGTGCCACGATGAATCAACAACAAGCTAAACAGGGCCAGTTGGGAGATCAGCGCGTGCCTGGGTACAACCTTGTCGACGAACCATGGCTGGCGGTGCGCCCCGTCGTCGGCGGGCCTCCCATGAAGCTGGGGATCGCCGAGGCCCTGGCCCGGGCCCACGAACTGGAGTGCCTCGTCGTCGAGTTCTCCACCCAGCTGCCGGCCGTCCTGCGCCAGGTTCTCTTGCCCGTCGTCGCCCACGCCACCGGAACACCCCGGGACTTCGCGGAGAAAGGCGAACGGCTCACCCGGAAGGGCGGGTTCACGAAGGCAGAGCTGGGCAGCCTCCGGATCTACCTCGACAAGCACCATGCGAAGTTCGACCTCTTCGACCCGGTCGATCCCTTCGCGCAGGTCGCCGGACTGCGGACCGCCAAGGACGAGACGAAGGGCTCCGCCGCCCTGGTGGCGACCGCGGCGAGCGGCAACAACGTCCCGCTGTTCGCCAACCGCAGCGACGCGGACCCGCTCGACCTGACGCCGGCCCAGGCCGCCCACTGGCTCCTGCACGCCCACTGCTGGGACACCGCCGCCATCAAGACCGGCGTCGTCGGTGACGACCAGGTCAAGGCGGGCAAGACCACGGGCAACCCGACCGGCCCGCTCGGCCAGCTCGGCGTCATCGTCCCCATCGGGCGCACCCTGTACGAGACCCTCCTGCTGAACCTCCCCATCACCCCGCCCGAGGTCCTCGGCGTCCCGCAGTGGATGCGCGGCCCGCACGAACCCGCCTGGAAGCCCCGTAAAGCCGAGGGCCTCCTCGACCTGTGGACGTGGCAGGCGCGGCGGATCCGCCTCATCCCGCACCAGGACGAGACCGGTCGGCCGAGGGTCGCGCGGGTGGTCGTCAGTGCCGGTGACCGGCTCACGCCGATGTCCGAGCAAGAGCCGCACACCGCCTGGACGTTCACCGCGCCCGCCAAGAAGTCCGCCGCCGCCCTGCCCGAGCGCAGGCCGCGCCGCCACACCCAGGGCAAGGCCGCCTGGCGCGGCCTGGACGCCCTCCTCGCGCCCACCCGCCAGAGCTCCGACGGCGCCTTCGAGACCAGCGTCCTGCTCGACGAGGTCAGCGCCCTGCGGGAGGACGGCCGGCTCCCCGCCGACTACCCGCTGCAGGTCGAGACCTTCGGCATGGTCTACGGCACCCAGTCCGCCATCGTCGAGGACGTCATCCACGACGCCATCCCCCTGCCCTTGCTCGCCCTCCACCAGGACAGCGAGGCCCACCAGCTCCTCCTGGACGTGGCCGAGCAGGCGGAGCAGCTCGCGAAGGCCGTCAACAACCTCTCCGCCGACCTGCGCCGGGCCGCCGGCGCCGACCCCATCCCCTGGGACAAGGGCCAGCGCCCCGGCGACCTCCTCCTGCACACCCTCGACCCCCTGGTGCGCCGCCTGCTCGCCGGCGTCCGCGACGCCGGAGCCGACGACGACGTCCTGGAGCGGGGCAGGCTCGCCTGGGAGGAAGTCGCCCACCACCGCGCACGGGACGCGGCGAACGAACTCCTGCTGGCCGCCCCGGCCACCACCTTCACGGGCCGCACCGTCACCCCGGCAGGCACGTCGGGCAAGTCGGGCAAGTCGCAGACCTACAAGCTCGGCACCGCCGGCGCCAACTTCCGGCACCGGCTCGACGAGATCCTGCCCCGGTACGCCGACGCCGTCCGGGAAGCGGCCGCCGCCCGCGCCGCCGGGACCGGACCCGCCCTCGAACCCGATCCCGCCCCTGGAGCGGACCTTGACGACTGAGCACACCACCACCGCCAAGCAGCGCCGGTACTGGGACGAGCACACCGCCCCCGACCACACCTGGCGTCTCGACCCCCGCACCAAGCAGCCGCGCCGGCCCCCCGGCGAGGACCTCGCGGCCCTGCGCTCCGGCCTCGGCCGCCCCGTCATGGACAGCCCCAAGATGTGGCCGCTCTACAGCTGCGAGGTCAACGACGTCCTCGCCCTGCGCGACGAGGTCTCCGACGAGCAGAAGGCCGAGCACGCCGCCCTCGCCCTCTACGGCCTGCACCAGCAGAGCCAGTCCAGGCCGATGCACCGCCGCGGCGTCAAGCTCGGCGAGGCCCTGCGGGCGCTGCGCCGCAGCGGCAAGTTCAGCGAGGAGGCGCTCGACACCCGCGTCGCCCAACTCGCCGGCGCCACCAGCGTCTCCGCGCTGCTGGTCCACCTGCGCGGCCTGGTCACCCAGCTGCGCACCGTCGGACAGCCGCTGGACTACGACCACCTGATGGCCGACATCCAGGCCTGGCACCACACCGACCGGCGCCCGCAGGTCCGCCTCAAGTGGGCCGTCGGCTACCAGGCTTGGAAGGACAAGGCGCCCGCCGACTGATCGCCCGCCGACCGATCGCACGCCGCCCAATCGCACGCCGACCTACGCCCGGATCACCACCCTTCGAGGAGCAGCGCATGACCGACCGCCTCTACATCGACGTGCACATCCTGCAGACCGTCCCGCCGGCGAACCTCAACCGGGACGACAACGGCAACCCGAAGGAGGCCTACTTCGGCGGCAAGCGCCGCTCCCGCGTCTCCTCCCAGGCCTGGAAGCGCGCGACCCGCATCCACTTCGCCGAGAGCCGCGACCGGCAGGACCTCGCCACCCGCACCAAGCGGATCGCCGCCCAGCTCTCCAAGGCCATCGCCGAGCGCACCGGCCTCGCCGCCGAGGACGCGCAGCGGATCGCCGACGCGCTGATCAAGTCGACCGGGATCTCCGCGGGCAAGAAGGAGGGCGACACCGCCTACCTGCTCTTCTACGGGCGCCGCCAGCTGGACGCCATCGCCGCCCTCGTCGCCGACACGGCCGCCGACCTAGCCGCCCTCGACGCCAAGGCCCTCGACGAGGCGGTCAAGGCCCTGCCGGTCAAGGAGCAGCTGCAGACGGGCCACCCGGCCGACGTCGCGCTCTTCGGCCGCATGGTCGCGGACATCCCGGGGCTGAACGTGGACGCCGCGACGCAGGTCGCGCACGCGATCTCGACCCACGCCGCCGAGCTCGAGTTCGACTACTACACGGCGGTCGACGACGAGAACGCGGCCGACGAGACGGGCGCCGGCATGATCGGCACCATCGGCTTCAACTCGGCCACGCTCTACCGCTATGCGACCGTCGGCCTGCACCAGCTGCGGGAGAACCTCGGCGACGACAAGGCCACCGTCGACGCCGTCGACCTGTTCGTCGACTCCTTCGCCCGTTCGATGCCGACCGGTTACGGCAACTCCTTCGCCCACCGCACCCGCCCGAGCCTGGTCGCCGTCGTCGTGCGCGCCGACCAGCCGGTGAACCTCGCCTCCGCGTACGAGAACCCGGTCCCGGCGAGCCGGGGCATCGTCGCCGAGTCCGCGCGCCGCCTCGCGGGGGAGTTCGCCACCGCCACCGAGCAGTGGGGCGACACCCCGCTGTACGTCGGCATCTGCCACACCCTCGGCACCGCCGACGCCGACGAGACCGGGCAGCAGCTGGCGGAGGCCTTCGGCGCGAACCGCACCTTCCCCGAGCTGCGCGAGGGCCTGCGCACCGCGCTCATCGAGCGGGTGAACGACAACTGATGCCCGCCGACCCCACCCCCACGACGGTCCCGAAGGACGAGGCGCAGGCGGTCCTCGTGCTGCGCCTCGCCGGGCCGCTCCAGTCCTGGGGCGACCGCAGCGCGTTCAACCGCCGCGACAGCCGGCCCCAGCCGACCAAGTCCGGTGTCGTCGGCCTGCTCGCGGCCGCCGCGGGCCGCCCGCGCGAAGCGGACATCACCGACCTGGTCGGCCTGCGCCTGGGCGTGCGCATCGACCAGCCCGGCACCCTGCTGCGCGACTACCACACCGTCAGCGACTACCGGGGCCGGCCGCTGCCGCAGGCCGGGGTGAACGCCAAGGGCCTGCAGAAGCCGACCTCCCCGGCCAAGGACACCCACGTCACCCACCGCTACTACCTCCAGGACGCGGTGTTCGTCGCCGCCGTCCAGGGCCCGGCCGCCCTCGTCGAGACGCTCGCCGAGGCGATCCGCCGCCCCGCCTTCCCACTCGCCCTCGGCCGGCGCTCCTGCGTGCCCACCCAGCCGCTCGCCCTCGGCGCCGTGCTCGACGGCACCCTGGAGGACGTCCTCGCCGACGAGCCCTGGCAGGCGGGCGACGCGGCCAAGAGCGCCTACCGGCGGCGGGCCGAGCGAGCCGCGGAGCCGTTCTCGCCGCACCGGATCGACCTGGCCGCGACCTTCGACGACCCGTCGGGCGACGACACCCTCCAGGACGTCCCGCGCTCCTTCGACCCCCGCGAACGCGGCTTCTCCACCCGGCGGATCCGCCACGCGTGGCTCACCGTCCCCACCGGCCTCGCCCCGTCCACCACGACCGCGCAACCGTCCGCCGCCTCCGCCGGCCACGACCCGTTCGCCCTGCTGGGCTGGTGACCCGATGACCTACCTCTCCCGCGTCCGCATCAACCCGCTGCGCGCCGCCAGCCGCACCCTGCTCGCCAACCCCCGCGCCCTGCACGGCGCCGTGACGGCCGGCATCCCCGACACCGAGCCCGGCGACCGGATCCTGTGGCGCCTGGACGCCGACCACCCGCGCCGCCCGATGCTGCTGGTCCTCACCCCCTCCAAGCCGGACTGGACCCACATCGTCGAACAAGCGGGATGGCCGGACGCCGACGGCGAGCACTACGCGATCCGCGACTACAGCCCGCTGCTCGGCCAACTCGCCGTCGGCCGCGAGTTCGCCTTCCGCCTCAAGGCCAGCCCCGTCCAGAACACCTCCAAGCCCGAGAAGCCCAGCGCTCACCACACCAAGAGCGCCGCCGAACTCCACCACCGCTCCTACCGCTTGGCCCACCGCACCGCCGCCCAGCAGCTCGCCTGGTTCCTGGACCGCACCGAGCGCTGGGGCTTCACCGTCCCCGAGGCCCGCACCGACCACCCGGCACCGGGCCTCGAACCGTCGGACTCCGACGCCCCCGCCGACGCGCGGCCCGCCCGTGAGGTGCGGATCACCGACCGCAGCCGCAGCAGCTTCACCAAACCCGGCACCCGCACCGCGGTCACCCTCACCACCGCCACCTTCGAAGGCCGCCTGCGCATCAGCGACCCCGGCCTCCTGCAGACGGCGCTCCTCGGCGGCATCGGCCCGTCCAAGGCCTACGGCTGCGGCCTGCTCACCCTCGCGCCGCTGCCCGCCGGAGCCCGCTGACCGATGGCCGACATCTGGTGGAAAGCCCACCCCCACGACCTGCACCGCCTCGCCGACCGGGTCTCCAGCGTCTACGTCGAGCGCAGCCACATCGACCGCGACGAGAACGCCGTCGTCGTCATCAACAATCGCGAGACCGTCCGGGTCCCGGCGGCGATGGTCGCCGTCATGCTCCTCGGCCCGGGCACCCGCATCACCCACGGCGCCGTCAACCTCCTCGCCGACTCCGGCACCACCGTGTGCTGGGTCGGCGAGCAGGGCGTGCGCATGTACGCCGCCGGCCTCGGCCCCAGCCGCGGCGCGGCCCTCCTCAACCGGCAGGCCTGGCTGGTGAGTCGGACGAAGGAACGCCTGGCCGTCGCCCGGACCATGTACCGCATGCGGTTCCCCGGCGAGGACGTCAGCACCGCCACCATGCAGCAACTGCGCGGCCGCGAGGGCGCCCGCATCCGCAAGCTCTACCAGGCCGAAGCCCGCCGAACCGGCGTCCCCTGGAACGGGCGGGTCTACAAGGCCGGCGACGCGTACGCCGCGGGCGACGACCTCAACCGCCTCCTGTCGGCGGCCAACGCCGCGCTCTACGGGATCTGCCACGCGGTCATCACCGGCCTGGGCGCCAGCCCCGGACTCGGCTTCGTCCACACCGGCCTGGCCACCTCGTTCGTCCTCGACATCGCCGACCTCTACAAGGCCGAGTACACGATCCCCCTCGCCTTCGACCTCGCCCAGCAGGGCCACACCGAGGAACGCGACGCCCGCCTCGGCCTGCGCGACCGCATCGCCCAGGACAAGCTGCTGGGCCGCATCGTGAACGACGTCAAGACCCTCCTCAGCCCGGAGGGCACCGAGATGCCCGACGTCGAGAACGAACTCTGGGACGAACGCGTCGGCACCGTCCAAGGCGGCGTCAACTGGGCCGGCACCGAAGGCCCGCCGGTCCCCGCCGCCTCCGACCCGGGCATGGGCGACGACCACCTGGCCATCATCGGCCCGGAGTTCACTCGGGACACGAGCAGCCCATGACCGTCATCCTCCTCATCGCCGCCCCCGAAGGCCTCCGCGGCCACCTCACCCGCTGGATGGTCGAAGTCAGCGCCGGTGTCTTCGTCGGCACCCCCAGCCGCCGCATCCGCGACCGCCTCTGGGACCTCCTCGCCACCCGCATCGGCGACGGCCAAGCCGTCCTCGTAGAGCCCGCCACCAACGAACAAGGCTGGACCGCCCGCACCGCAGGCAAGGACCGCTGGAAGCCCGTCGACTTCGACGGACTGATCCTCTCGGCCCGCTCCCGCCGATAGACCCGCAGGTCAAGAAGTGTCGGCCCCGCACGTGCGGGGATAGCTCCGGAACCTTGCCAAGGTAAACGGCCGGGCAGTCGTCGGCCCCGCACGTGCGGGGATAGCTCCCCGGAGACGGAGCGCTTCGGCCGGGAGCTGTTGTCGGCCCCGCACGTGCGGGGATGGCTCTGCCGCCGGGCAGATGATTAAAACCGGCCTGGCGTCGGCCCCGCACACGCGGGGATGGCTCCCATCGCGCCACCTCTCGGCTTTCCTTCGGAAAGGCCATGAGGTGGCGGTTTGTTGTAGTTGTAGGAGATATGACCGATCTGTCACCAGCCCTCGCCATGCACCTCAAGTCGCATGGCGATAGTCGCGCAGGACCTGCCCGCCTCGACGCGAGCGTGGATCCCGGGCGCGATCGAGCCGCACTTCACGACGGCGGCGAGAACGGGTCGATAGGCTGCGGATATGCGTTCCGTGGTGTTCGACATTGGCGAGACCCTGACCAGCGACACCAGGTACTGGGGTGATTGGGCCCGGTGGCTCGGCGTCCCCACTCACACGATGTCCGCGCTGGTCGGGTCCGTGCTGGCCGAGGGCCGCGATAACGCCGACGCGATCCGGATCATCAGGCCGGGCGTGGATGTGGCCGCCGAGTGGCGGGACCGGCAGGCGGCCGGACAGGGGGACTATCTCGACGAGTCAGACCTGTACGCGGACGTCCGTCCTGCGCTGGCCCGACTGCGCGAGGCTGGGCTGTGGGTGGGCATCGCGGGTAACCAGAACTCGGTGGTGTCGGATCTGCTGCGCGGCCTTGACCTGCCGGCGGATGCCATCGCCACCTCTGCCGAGTGGGGCGTTTCCAAGCCCTCGCCGGAGTTCTTCGAGCGGGTGATCGAGTGGGCGCCTGGTGAGCCTGACGGGATCGTGTACGTCGGTGATCACCCGGCGAACGACATCACTCCGGCCCGGGCGGTCGGCCTTCGGACCGCGCACCTTCGCCGCGGTCCGATCGGGCTCACGACCAGTGCGCCTGCCGCAGACTGGACGGTCAACTCGCTGACCGAGCTGGCCGACGCGCTGATCGGCCAGTAGCAGAACCGCCTCGGCGGCGTGCCCGCCGAGGCGATCCGGTCCGGCGCCGGAGGGGTGCCGGTACCGTTCCGAGTGCGACCACGGAACGGAGCCACTCTGTGCCCGAAATCACCGCCCTGGGCCTGCGGATCGAAACAGCGCGGCACGCAGCGAAATTGACGCGTCGTCAACTGGAAGCGCTGTCCGGCGTCTCGTACAGCACCATCCGCAAGGTCGAGCGCGCCGAACGGTGGCCAGGCGACGGCATCCTGGAGGCACTGGCCCACGCACTCGGCCGCACCCCGGAGGAGCTCCTGGACGGCCCCGGCCGTACCGACAGCAGAGTGCACGCGGCCGTCCCTGCACTGCAGCGCGCGATCGCCGCGTACGACCTGCCAGAGGACGGCCCGGTCCGCCCCCTTCCGGAGCTGGCGGCGGCCGTCGACCGAGCGGTCGAGGACCGGGTGCAGTCGCAGTACGCCCGGCTCGCTGAGGACGTGCCGGGCCTGCTGGCGGAGCTGTTCCGTGCGGTCGATCAGGCACTCGCCGCCGACCGCGCCCAGGCCGCCCGTTGCCTCGCGCTGGCCATTCGGTCAGCGGACGCGGTGGCCTACAAGTACGGGTACCGTGATCTGTCGGCCAGGCTGGTCGAACTGATGCGGTGGGCTGCCGCGCTGGCCGCTGATCCCGCCCTTGAAGCCGCAGCTGCCTACGTTCGCATGGAAACCTTCTTTTCTGCCAACCAGCTCGACCCCGGCCTGCGGTCGCTCAGGGCCGCCATCGATCGGGTGCCACCGCTCAGTACGGAGCCGCTCATGGCTGCCGCAGCGGCCCTGCACATGCGGGCCGCGGTGGTGGCCGGCCGCATGCGGCGGCCCGACGATGCCCGGGAGCACCTGAGGGATGCCGAGGCGCTGGCCTCCCGGGTGAGGGAGCAGCTGTACGACGGCACCGCCGTGGGTCCGGACAGCCTGGAGATCCACCGCCTGGCGGTGGCGGTGGAGTTGGGTGAGCCGGGTGATCTGCGGGAGGCAGTGGATGCCGCGACACGGTGGGCGCCGCCGTGGGACCTGCCTGCTGAGCGCCGCTCTCACTACTACATCGACCTCGGAAGGGCCCAGGTACAGCTGGGCCGACCGCAGCACGCTGCCGATAGCCTCCTGGTGGCCCGGCAGATTGCGCCGCAGCACGTCCGCGAGCACGGGCAGGTACGGACCGAGCTGGCGACGATGGTCCGGCTGACTCGCGGACGCGATGCCCGGGTGATGGCGCTGGCCCGGTGGGCGCGGGCCGTGTAGGGAGCCGGGGTGCCACAGGTTGTGGCACTTCTGGGGGCAGTGGCCGGGGATCGTGGTCCGTGTGACAGGGACACCGAACGAGATCGCTGTGGACCCGGCCACGATCAGCCCTGCACGTCTCCATGGCGAGGCGTGCGTACGGTGCGGCTCCCCTGAGCCGCCGCTGATCGCGGCCGGTCACGTCTACACCCCGACCAGTGCTACCTCGGCTCCGCTCGGCTGGGCCGTAGTTGCGCACCTGAGCTGCATGGAGGAGCAGTGACCTTCCACCTGCCCACCGTTCAGCCCGCAGCCGCTCGTCGTCCGCCCCGCGCGGCGCCCCCGGGCGACGCGGACGCGACCTGGGCCCGGACGCGGCGAGACGAGCACCGGTCCGTCGCCGGCGGCTGCCCCCGCTGCGGCCTGCCGTGGCCGTGCCCCGCCGCCGCGGACGCGCGGGAGCGCATTATGGAGAACCGGTGACGGAGCAGACACAGAGCCAGATCGACACCCAAGCCCCGGCCGACCCTCGCGAACGGGTGTGCGGTCACTGCCGCACCTGCGGCCAGTACGGCCTCGGTACCTACGACGGGCAACTCGGCGCGAGCCTCTACGACTGGATCGCCGACCACGTCGGGTGCCTGAAGCGAGACGCGGAGGCGAAGTGGTGACCGGCGACGCGGATGCGTCCTCTGCCTGGATCACCGCAGAACTCGACCAGGCCCGGGCCGTACGGAGGGACGGGCGGCGGACCCTGTACTCGGGGGGCAACGTTCCCGTCCACGCCGGCCAGGAGCTCTGGCTCCGAGCGGTTGCCGCAGCCATGGTGATCAACGAGGGCAACGAGTGAGCGCCGTCGGTGGGATGCCTGGCGGGGCACAGGATGAGTGGGGGTTGTGCACTGGCTGCTGGACATGGGTCAGGGGCCCGGTCCTGAGGGATATCACGGCGTACACCTCCGAGGTGGCCCACTGCCAGCCGGACGCCTCCCCTGATCCGAGTACAGGAGGTCTGCAGTCACTGCCCGCAGGGCTGGCCGGCGGACCTCCTCCGGGGCGACCTGCTCGGTGAACGTCAAGGCTGCGACCGTGTGGCGATGATCGCCGAGGTGGTGTCACATGCGCGTGCAGTCCGGGCCGTACCGGGCCCGGCGCTCTGGTGTCGGCAGCCGCCCCGGGGCGATCCGTGCCGCGTACGGGACGCCTCCATCCGGGGTGCCCACAGAGTGCGTCATGAGTGCAGCCCTGCCCGACCGCCCCGAGAAGCAGAACCCGGACCAGGGCACCCTGCAGCCCGGTAACCTGCCGCACGGCGACCAGCCCGGTGTGCGGGTCGGGCGCCACCTACCAGACCATGGACGGCCGGTGGGGCTGCACCCAGTGCGGCTCGACCTGGGCCTGAGCGAGCAGGAGGGCGGCAGCATGCCGATCTGCGCCGAGTGCTGCACAGCGGATGCAGTCATCGAGGACCTGGACGTGGACCCCCCTCGGCCGTGGTGCCTGGGGTGCGCCACCGCCCTGGTCGCCGCAGGTGACCCGGTGATCAACTACCGGGCCCTGACGGCCTCGGCAGCCGACTACTCGCGTACCCTGACCGCCCGCAGCACCGCGACGTTGCCGTTCGGTTAGCTGCCGACCGACCACACGACGAACGCGCCCTCGCCCGGCCGAAGCCGAGCGGGGGCGTGGTAGTTCAGAGGCGGAGCCCAGCGAGGACAGCCACCAGCGCGGCCAGCAGCCCGAGATGATCCCGACGATCGAGGACACCGGCTGTACCTGTAGCCGGTCCGCCAACCGTACTTCGTCGGCCGCAGTCCGGGCCCGCTCACCATTGACCAGGCGCCGCTCTTGGTCGGCGAGCGTGGGTGCTGTGGAGTAACTCCCGCTAGCGCGGGGCCGACGCAGGCCGGATCCATGGTCGATGAACTGGCGGAGAGCAACCCCCGCGAGCGCGGGGCCGACCGCCCGGGCCTGACCGGGCACCACCGTCCCGAGGAGCAACCCCCGCGAGCGCGGGGCCGACCAGAGCCGGACCGCCCACCTGGTCCAGGTCGGAGCAACTCCCGCGAGCGCGGGGCCGACGGTGGCATTGCCCACATCCACGCTCCGTCGGAGGAGCAACCCCCGCGAGCGCGGGGCCGACAGTGGCCCCGCGTCACCCGGGGCTGGACGGGCGGAGCAACCCCCGCGAGCGCGGGGCCGACGATCGAGAGGGTAGTAGGACTTCACGAGCTCGGGAGCAACCCCCGCGAGCGCGGGGCCGACGTCGGGGAGGGGGTGCATCGGGGTGCTCGGGGGGAGCAACCCCCGCGAGCGCGGGGCCGACGGCGAGCAGGTGCTCTCCCCGGATCTCGGTCGGGAGCAACCCCCGCGAGCGCGGGGCCGACGTCGGTCAGCCCTGACGGTCGCCGGCGACGTAGGAGCAATCCCCGCGAGCGCGGGGCCGACCCGCTGGAGCTGCTCGTCCAGCCAG